>JAGBSR010000122.1 GCA_017631745.1 Clostridia bacterium
AAGTACACAAATGCTGAGCTTTACAACAAGGCTCAGAGCATCCTTAAGGACTACCTTGACGGTGCAAAGACAGAAGAATTCTTCGGTGAACTTGCTGCTACGTATTCAGAAGACGGCAATGCTGCTGAAGGCGGTATCTACGAAGGCGTAACTGAAGGCTATATGGTTGCTGAATTTGAAAACTGGGCACTCAAAGAGGGCAGAAAAGCGGGCGATGTAGGTATTGTTGAAACAGAGTTCGGTTACCACATTATGTACTTCATCGCTTCAGAATGCACAACCTGGTCAGACGTTATCAGAAATGACCTCGCTGCTGACGAATATAACGAACTTGCTGACGAAATCGGCACAAGTGACAAAGTTGCAATCAGCGCAGAAGTTGAATCTTCAATCAAAGGTGTTGAAGAGTTCATCGTATCACTCGCTAAAGAGCAGATCAGAAACATCAAAGCAAGTGCAAGCGCAAGCAGCTATTAATTAAATAAAAATTGTATATCCACCCGAGGTAATTCGGGTGGATATTTGCTTTACATTCAGATTGTTTTGTGTTATCATTATATTAGATTTTTATGTGCAGGTGACAAGAGATGAATTTATTGAGCGATGAAAGATTAGAGCCTCTTGGCGGTAATATGAGCATTGTGACTTCTGATAGCCATACTTTCGGTACCGATGCGGTGTTGCTTGCCAATTTTGCCAATATAAGAAGAAAAGATGTAGCCTGCGATATGGGCACCGGCTGCGGTATTATTCCGCTTATCTGGTGCAAAGGCATAACCAATGAGGTCTACGGTCTTGATATACAGCCGAAAGCTATCTCTCAGCTGGAAAAGACACTTGAAGTCAACGATATGGTCGGCAGAATCAAGCCTATCAACTGTGATCTGAGAAACCTCAAAGGTGTACTCGAATTCGGCAGATTTGATCTTGTGACGATGAATCCTCCTTATAAGCCCGTGGGTACGGGTATAGAGAATATTGATGAAGCTCAGAGGATTGCAAGACACGAGGTTTGCTGTAATATCGATGATGCCGTTGCAGCCGCTTCTAAGCTTCTTAAATTCGGAGGCAGATTCTGTATGTGCCACCGACCTGAGCGTCTTTGCGATATTATTGTCAGCATGCGCCAGGGCGGTATAGAGGTCAAGCGAATCAGATTTGTCGTTGAACGCAAGGGCAGACAGCCCTGGCTTGTGCTGGTTGAAGGCAAACGAGGCAGTAAAAGCGGTGTTACCATTGAGGGTGAGCTTGTGATGAAGGACGAAAACGGCAACAACACCGATGAATTCAGGGCAATGTTCGGCGATTATATGGACGGACACCAATAAAATGCAGAATGCATAATGCAGAGTGCAGAATTACGGGTCAGTTACAGCAAGAGGCGAGGTGCGGCTCCATACCCGAACGAAGTTCGGGTCGGCTACACCATAGCCGTTAAATCGCCCCTCCGAGGGCGATTTAAATGGAGCCGCCGCCCCGCAACGCGGCAAATTTAATTTGCGGAACAATCTGACCGAATATCGGCAGCAATTCCGAATTAAAGAAACAGGAGGTAATTATGGCAGGAATTTTATATATAGTAGGTACTCCTATCGGCAATCTCGGTGATATGTCACCAAGAGCCGTAGAAACTCTTTCTGTGGTGGATTTTATTGCCGCAGAGGACACGAGAGTGACACTGAAGCTACTCAATCACTTCGATATAAAAAAGCCTATGATAAGCTATTTTGAGCATAACCGACGCGAAAAAGGTGAGGTTATCGTCGGCAAAATCTTAGCTGGGGAGACCTGCGCACTTGTTACCGATGCAGGTATGCCTGCAGTATCAGACCCGGGTGAAGATTTAGTCAGACTTTGCCACGAAAGCGGCATTCAGGTGCAGAGCGTACCGGGCCCGACAGCCTTTGCAAC
Source organism: Clostridia bacterium (assembly GCA_017631745.1). GTDB lineage: Bacteria > Bacillota > Clostridia > Oscillospirales > Acutalibacteraceae > UBA6857. The sequence goes on from JAGBSR010000122.1 coordinate 1,912, forward strand.
TGCAGTTGCTCTGTCAGGAATGAGTGTCGGCAGATTTACTTTCGAGGGATTTCTCAGTATGAATAAGGTGTCACGCCGTGAGCATTTAGAGTCAATCAAGGACGAAAAGCGCACCATGGTCTTTTACGAAGCACCCCATAAGCTCAGCGCAACACTTAAGGATTTATACGAAACCTTAGGCAATCGCGAGCTTGCGATAGTACGCGAAATAACAAAAATTCACGAAGAGGTTATCCGTACCGACCTTGAAAGTGCGGCCGTGAAGTATGCCGAAGATAAGCTTAAAGGTGAAATTGTGCTGATAATTTCAGGCAAGCCCGAAACTGAAGATGAAGAGGTTACTCTCGAGGATGCGATATCACTCGCTAAGGTTTATATTGCCGAGGGTATGGGCATAAGCATGGCGGCTAAAACTGCCGCAAAGCAGACAGGTCTTAAAAAAGGCGATATCTATAAAGCATTGCAGGAGGAAGAATAATGGCAGAATGGTTTTCACAATACGGTTATCTGGTTGCAGTATTTTTTATAGTACTTGTGGCGTTTGTTGTTGTACTCAATAAAGCGGCAAAGGCTTACAGCAAGCATTTCAATACTGTAAATGAACAGAAAAAACAGCTTGAATATATGACTAACCTTAAAAATAAATACAGAAACATTACCGCAGATGAGCTCGCAGATTGCAGTGACGCTGAAATTCTTGAGGGCTTTGCCCTTCTGACACAGATTGATATGCAAAAGTCTGACGATATGGAGAGCTATTTCCGTACTCTGCCGAAGGAGAAACAGTATATCTATGTTCTCGATGTTTTTGTTGAAGATGGCAGTGCAAAGGAATTTTACAGCCAAAACGGCGAAATCTTAACAGGTATAATTATCGATGCATTATCAGCTGTCGGTATGAAAGACTTCGCAGAAAGGCTTTCTGAGATAGGAAAAATGTATAGTAAAGACGATGAGAGCATCTCCTTCGACAGTGATACCATAGATAAATTTGACCAAGAAATTAACGATATGTGTGTTTTGGATGAAATTAGAGCCAAAACTGCAGTATTTATAAAAGAAAATTTTAATCTTCTGTAAATTAACGAAAGTCTATTTGACTTAGCGATATTTTTGTAGTATAATACCATAGAATTAAAATGGGAGGCGATATTGTTGCGTAAAATAGTTGCGGTGTTTTTAGCATTGGCTACAGTTGTTATGTTGTTTACTGCTTGTGACGGTAATGAAGAACCAACCACCAACCCTACAATCACAACGGGTAATGTGTTAACGACAACTGAACCAACAACGACAAAAAAACAGACCTATGTGCTTACTACAGATGCAGGCAAAACTGCACCCTGGCAGGAAACCACAAGATTTGAAACTACAATCGCTGATTACGATACAATCACTTTCCCGACAGATAACATTGATGTACCCTCAGTGAATATTTCAACCACAGGCTCATCACTGCCTATCACAATCCCGTCTTCACAGGATTCATCGGCTGATATTTCAAACACAACTAAGCCGACAACTACAAATAAGCCTACCACAACTACTCAGGTCGAGAAATTCCCCACAGCAATAGTTATTGACTCAGAGGGTTATAACTCTTCCTCAGGCAAGTTTTATCTCGGTATCAGCCCAAGCGGTTGGAGTTCAGATATCAAGGCAAGCTCCACAAACATCACCATCAAGATTGACGGTGTTACATCAACCTCAAAGGTAACCTGCAGTGTTACAGCAGCTAAAAACAGCGACGGTATGCAGGAAATTGTAATTGACCTTTCATCTCAGAGCGTTTCTTCAGGCAGCACAGTTACCTACACAATTCCCGAAGGCTTCCTTGTTTCAAAATCAGGCACACAGTATAATA
>JAGBSR010000123.1 GCA_017631745.1 Clostridia bacterium
CAAGGCAGCCGGCGGTATTGCAAGCATCAAAGACGCAGAAGATATGCTCGCTCTCGGTGCAAGCCGACTGGGTACCAGCAGAATAGTTAAAATTGTAAAGAATGAAGAAGGCTTCGGCTATTGAGAAAGGATGAATTTTATGTCAGTATCAACTCCGCATATCAATCTGCCTGAGGGTGTGAGCTTTGCCAAAACAGTACTTATGCCCGGCGATCCCTTAAGAGCTAAAATGATTGCAGAAACATTCCTTGAAAATCCTGAGCTCATAAACAATGTCAGAGGCATTCACGGCTACAACGGCACCTATAAGGATTACAAGGTAAGTGTTATGGCAAGCGGTATGGGTATGCCCTCTATCGGTATTTACTCCTATGAGCTTTATAATTTCTTCGGCGTTGAAAACATCATCCGTGTGGGCTCTGCAGGCGGTATCAGCCCCGATGTGAAGCTTCGTGATATTGTTGCAGGCATCGGTGCCAACACCAACTCAAGTTTCGCCTCACAATACGGCGTTACAGGTACTATCGCACCCACCTGCTCATATGAACTTCTCACTGCCGCCAAGGACTCTGCCGAAGCTTCAGGTCTGTCTCTTAAAATAGGCAACCTCTTTTCAAGCGACACCTTCTATGACGATGACCCCGACTCACTCAGCAAATGGGGTAAGGTCGGCTCACTTGCAGTTGAAATGGAAGCCGCTGCACTTTATATGACAGCTATGAAGGCAGGCAAGAGAGCTCTCGCTATATGCACTATATCAGATATTCCCGCCACAGGTGAGGGCTGCAGTGCAGAAGAAAGACAGAACACCTTTACAGATATGATAAAGATAGCTCTTGAAACAGCAATCAGAATGGATTGATTCAATGATTAAACGAATATTTTTAATTGTCCTTGACTCCTTCGGTATCGGTGAAATGCCCGACGCTCAAGCTTACGGTGATGAGGGCAGTAACACCCTGAGAGCCTGCTATAAGCAAAAAGAATTCAGTGTGCCCAATATGGCAAGGCTCGGTCTTTTCAACATTGATGGTGCAGAGTGTGAAGAAAAGGCAAGCACCCCCATAGGTGCATACGGCAGAATGACAGAAATGTCTAAGGGTAAGGACACCTCAACGGGGCACTGGGAAATCTGCGGTATTGTGTCAGATAAGCCCTTCCCTACTTACCCCAACGGCTTCCCTGAAGATATAATCAGAGAGTTTGAAGAAAAAGTCGGCAGAAAAGTTATCTGCAACAAGCCTTATTCAGGCACTAAAGTTATCGAAGATTACGGCAGAGAGCATCTTGAAACAGGTGCACTTATAGTTTACACCTCAGCAGACAGCGTCTTTCAGATTGCCGCTCACGAAGATATTATTCCAATAGAAAAGCTCTATGAATACTGCCGAATTGCAAGAGAAATCCTCAAGGGTGACCACGCTGTAGGCAGAGTTATTGCAAGACCCTTTGAGGGTGAATATCCCGATTTCAGACGCACTCCCAGACGCCACGACTATTCTCTTGTACCGCCTGAGGCAACTCTTTTAGATGAGCTTAGTGCAAAGGGCTTTGACATTATCCCTATCGGCAAGATATATGACATTTTTGCAGGCAAGGGACTCAAAGAAGCTATCCCCACCCGAAACAATGCTCACGGTATGGAGCTGACAATGAAAGCTCTCGATGAAGATTTCACAGGGCTGTGTTTCACAAACTTGGTTGACTTCGATATGGTTTACGGTCACCGCAATGATGCTCAGGGGTACGCTAAGTCTCTGAGCGAATTTGATATATGGCTTGGCAGTTTCCTTGAGAAAATGCAAAAGGATGACCTTCTGATGATTACTGCCGACCACGGCTGTGACCCTCTCACAGAAAGTACCGACCATTCAAGAGAATACACTCCCCTGCTCATTTACGGCAGCGGTGTTAAGCCTATTAACCTCGGCACAAGAAAGAGCTTTGCTGACATCGGCAAGACCGTTGCTGATATTTTCGGCATTGACTCAAAAATAAAAGGCGAAAGCTTCAAAGATAAAATATCGGAGAAATAATATGAATGAACTTGAACTTATAAAAATTGCAAAGCTTGCCGCTGAAAATGCCTATATCCCCTACTCGGGCTTTACAGTCGGTGCGGCACTGCTGACAAAAGACGGCAAAATATATTCGGGCTGTAATATTGAAAACGCCTCATATTCCCCCACCAACTGCGCTGAGCGTACCGCTTTTTTCAAGGCTGTAAGTGAGGGTGAAAGAGACTTCACTGCCATTGCAATCGTCGGAGGAAAAGACAGAAACTTCACCGACTACTGCTCACCCTGCGGAGTCTGCCGTCAGGTTATGGCTGAGTTTTGCAACAAGGATTTTAAAATAATTCTCGGCAGAAATGATGATTACAAGACTTTCACTCTCGGTGAATTGTTGCCCGAAAACTTCAGCTTAAAGGAGTAAGAAATGAGAATTTACGATATCATTGCAAAAAAACGAGACGGATTTGACCTGAGCGATGAAGAGATTGCATTCTTTGTGTGTGAGCTGACAAAAGGCAACATCAAAGACTATCAGGCAACAGCACTTCTTATGGCAATTTACATCAGAGGTATGTCTGACAGAGAGATGATAACCCTTACAAAAGAAATGGCAATTTCAGGTGACACTCTCGATTTAAGCGAGCTCGGCATCACTGCTGACAAGCACTCAACTGGCGGTGTCGGTGACAAAACGACTCTTGTTGTCACTCCTATAGTTGCCAGCCTTGGCATTAATGTTGCAAAAATGTCAGGCAGAGGTCTCGGTCACACAGGCGGTACTGTTGACAAGCTTGAGTCTATCGACGGCTTCAAGGTCAGTCTCACCCCCGAAGAATTTATCTCTCAGGTGAAAAAAGTCGGCATTGCAGTTGTGGGTCAGTCGGGTCAGCTCGCCCCTGCAGATAAGATAATCTACTCCCTTCGTGATGCTACTGCCACCGTCGGCAGTGTACCCCTGATAGCTTCGAGTATTATGTCAAAGAAGCTCGCGGCGGGCAGTAAGACAATAGTGCTTGATGTGAAATACGGCAGTGGTGCATTTATGAAAACCACCGAGGCTGCCGAAGACCTCAGCCGCAAAATGGTTGACATCGGCAAGGCGGCAGGCAGAAATATGGCGGCTGTTATCAGTGATATGGACACGCCTCTCGGCAGAAATATCGGCAATGCCCTTGAAATCAAAGAGGCTATCGACACCCTGAAAGGCAACGGTCCCGACGACCTGAAAGAGGTTTGTCTGACACTTGCGGCAAACATTATCGCTCTTTCTCTCGGTACCGACCAAGAGAGTGCCCGAAAGCAGGCTGAAGCTGCCCTTGAAAGCGGTAAGGCTTATGAGAAGTTCAGAGAGTTTATTTCAGCTCAGGGCGGTAACATTGAGGTTATCGACAACACTGACCTTCTTCCGAAAGCTGAGATTGTTTATGATGTACTCGCCCCCAACAGCGGATATATAACAAATATGCAGGCGGAAACTATCGGCTCGGCAAGTGTGGTACTCGGTGCAGGCAGAGAGAAGAAAGACGATATCATCGACTATTCTGCAGGCATTGTTCTTTACAAGAAGACAGGCGACAAAATTGCAAAGGGCGAAAAAATTGCAGAGTTTCACCTAAACGACAAATGCAGACTGCCTCAGGCTGAAAAGATGTTTTTGTCGGCTGTGACCATAAGCGATAAAGCCCCCGAGAAGCAAAATCTGATTTATAAGGTTATAAGATAAAAGCAAAGCACTCCGATTATTTCGGAGTGCTTTTGCTAATGAAAGGAATGGGGAGAGTTGGTTTATTTTTTATAAAGGTCAAGACCAATTTCCCAACCGTATTCTTCGGCATAAGCCTTGGCAGCCTTATCGTCTGCAAACTTTTCATCGATATTGAATTTCATTACAAGGTTGGTACCCTCAATATTATCTCTGAATACGGGTAAGCCGTTTTCATCAAGATATACTTCATCATAAGTAATAATTCCACCTATATCCTGATTACCGATAATCACAAGACCGAGGTCATAGCCTGCAAACATCATAGTATTTGTAACCTCTGTTACCATACACCATCTGTCTTCTTCAATATCGCCTATGCCGTAACCGCCACGAAGAGAGCCCTGTGTACTGGTGGGATTAAAGCCTGCAACTACAACCGACATATCAAACCAGATGTTTTTGTCTTCCTCTGTGAGATTTTTTCCGTCTGTTCTTCTAACCTCTGTAATGAGATAATATTCTTCTTCAACACACCACTGAAATTCAGCAGTACCGTCAAAAATTGAGCCGTTTATAACCTTATTGCATTTTCTCTGACCGCTGACAATTTTATCAATTTTAAATGTGTAGCCGTCCTTTTCAGTTGTGATGCCGATATCGTATGCATCATCATAATTTAAGAGTAATTCATCGGCACCCTCTGTATCTCGGGAGAGATTTGCAAAATAATCATCTGCCTTTGCAAAGGCTTCGTCAAATTCGGCAATCTCATCACTATAGGTGGCATTATTTGCAGCCTCCTGTATACTCTCACGCCATTCGGGGCTGAAAATTTTTAATACATTAGCAGCACCGACTGTACCAACAGTTAGCACAATCACAAGCACTGCAGCTATCAGCGTAGCAACCTTTACACGAGGTCTCTTGTGTTTCTTGGCAGTGTCCGCCTTGCCGAGAAGAGTCTGCATATCTTTTTCAAATTTCTTTGAATAGGGTCTGATTATCTGTCTTTCTTCGGGGAGTGAAGCAAGTTCCTGTCTTGCGGCTTCTTCGAGTGCCTTTTTAAGCATTGGATTTTCTTTTTTCATCGGGATTTACCTCCTTTTTAATTGTGTCGATAAGTTTTCTCCTGCCTCTGTAAAGCTGCTGTTTGACGGTATTTTCTTTTGTTCCTTGCAAAGAAGCAATCTCCGAGAGGCTAAGGTCATTGAGATAATATAATGTCAGCACATCGCGATATCTCTCGTCGAGAGAAAGTATCGCTGTGATGATTTCGTTATAGCTTTCCTTACGGCAGATTTCGTCAAGCAAGCTCTCGTCAGCCTTTGCTTCGGCTTC
>JAGBSR010000014.1 GCA_017631745.1 Clostridia bacterium
ATCATTTTTGGTAGGGTGCTGTTTTTTTACGCCGAGGGTGGCTCCGCGAAAGCACCTGAAGGAGCTTTCGCATGCCGCACCCTGCAGGGGTGCGGCATCACACCGGGCTTCGCCCGGTGGCGGAGCCACCCGTCCTTGCCGTTACCTCAACATTGACAAATAAGCGTTTTTAGAGTATAATAGACCGAAAATAAATAAGGAGGCGGTACTTTGGAAACTAACGACAAAAATTCAAAGCTCAGGGATATATCAGTCAAAGCTTTGCAGATTGTGCCCTTGATTCTCACAGTTCTTATTGTTGTGCTGTGTCTCGTTTTCATAGTAAAAAATGATATTTCCCTTAAAAATATCGATAATCTCGCCTCATATTTTACCGGCAGTACACTCGTTGTTGCGATTATGTTTATAATCATCCATGTGGTGAAATCCGCTGCACTATTTGTTTCACCGGTTATTCTCTACGTTCTTGCAGGAATGGTCTTTGATAATTTGTGGGTTGCATTGCTTGTCGGACTTATCGGCTCATTTCTGAGTCTGATAATGCCTTATTATCTTGGCAGATTTCTCGGAATGGATGCTGTTAATGCCTTGAAAAAGCGCTTTAAGGCTATTGAAAAAATAGACGGCTTTACGGGTAATAATGCTTTTTGGGTTGTATTTATCTGCAAGGTCGGCGCAATTATGCCCTCAGACCTTAATAGCCTTGTTTTCGGGGCGATGAATCTGCCCTTCGGTAAATACTTTCTCTCGTCAAACATTTCACTGCTCATTCTCGATATTTTGTGGACTCTTCTTGGATATTACGGAAGTCTGACAGACCCTCTGTCTTATCTCTTTATACTGCCTGCAATTGTTATGGCTGTTATCGGTACTGTGTATTTGGGTCATAATGCTAAAAAGAATGCAGTCAAATGTGATGCTGAATAAATATGTCCTCCCTTCTCGGGAGGATTTTTTGTTGCAAAGAGAAAAATAGTGTGCTATATTATAACTGTAAAGAAAAACAGGAGGAAAATTATGAACAGCATTATCAGTTCTTTTACAGCAATTATTATGGCGGCATTGACCTTCCTTGGGCTTGTTGCAACGCCTTATGATGAGCCTATTGACAAAATAAATGGCGGTGACCCCTATATCATCGAGGATGAGTCAGGCTGCTATTATACCTTCACTACGGGCGGCGGTATCGATATTTTTCAGATAGAGAGCTTTGACACTATCAATGTCACAAGGCAGAAGACAATCTTCTGGGCAGGGGAGCATGGCACTGACGGAGATATCTGGGCGCCTGAGATACACAAATTCGGCGACAGATGGTACATTGTAGCTACTGCTAAATTCAAACCGGATGCGGTACCTGCAGGTAAAATGCCATACATTATATTCAATAAAAACAACGATAACGGCGACTATTACAGATACTCCTTTGTGCTTGAAAGCAAGACCGAAGACATTTTCGGTGAGTATGAGTTCAAGGGTATTATCGCCCCTGACGGTCTGAGCAATCTTGACGGCACCTATCTTCAGAAAGACGGCAAGCTTTATTTTGTCTGTGCAGCCTATATGAAGGTGGCATATCAGAGCATATATATCTGCGAAATGGAAAATCCCTACACTTTGAAAACCGATAAAAGGGGCAAGCACATAATTCAGAAGCTTTCATCGCCCATATATCAATGGGAAAAGAATGGCTGGGATGTCAACGAGGGTCCTGCGGTACTCTATAAGGGCGACAGTATTTTTATTGTTTACTCGGCAAGCGGTTACAGCAGCGGCAAGTACTGTATGGGTATGCTCAGCTATGACGGCGGAAACATTATGAAGAAGAGCAGCTGGGATAAATCTCCTGTGAGAGTGAGTTATCATAACCCAATAAAAGAGATTTATTCTGCAGGCCATTGCAGCTTTATACATAGAGATAACGGCGAGATTTATATGGTGTACCACGCCAACAAGACCCAAGACTTTGCCGAATCTCCGCGACTTACCTATATCAAAAAGGTTGAGTTTGCTTTCGGTAAGCCTATACTTATGTAAATAAAGAATGCACAGCAAGTCTGTGCATTTCAGACTGTCGATAAAGGCACAAGAGCGTGCAAAAGTTATATGGTAAGAAGTAAGTATAACTATTGATAATAAATATTAACATGCAGTTCAGCGACATAGCATCGAGCTATGTCGCTGAAACTTTTGCACTTGCTGTTTTTTCACCCTCTCGCGGTACCATTGTACAGCTTCGGGGCGAAGAAAACAGCATCTTGCACCATTCTCGAAAGTCAAACAGCGTGTCGAAAATTACTTTTTCGACACGCTGGAATGCACAGCAAGTCTGTGCATTTTTAATTTATTAATCAATTCTTAAGCGTTTTTTTACAAAATGACATTATTGATTTATTTTGTTGAAAATGTTAACATTGTCTTATAAAGAACAGAAAGGGTGATAGGCTTGAAGAAAATTATATCATTATCAGTTTGTATTGTATTTATTTTAGTCAGCTGTTTTATACCCTGTTCGGCTTCTTTTGTAAATTCTTCCGATGAATCGTATCCCTATATATTTATTCCAGGTATGGTAGGTTGGGGTACGGAATATGAAGATTACGATAAATTCCCTTATTGGGGCGGGGGCTTTAAGCTAGGTCAGACAGATAGTATTTTATCGGTGTTTGAAAACATAGGAGTAGAAGCTTATGCCACCAACCCCGGACCCTTCAACAGCGCTTGGGACAGAACCTGCGAGGTATATGCGTCTCTCACAGGCAGAGTAGTTGATTACGGTGAAGCTCATTCTAAAAATCACAATCACGAGCGTTACGGTTTTTCTTATGAGGGCAGAGCTCTTATGGGTGAGCCTTGGAATTTACAGGATAAAATCAATCTGCTGGGTTATTCATTCGGCAGTGAAGTTGCAAGACTGCTCACCTCTCTTCTGGCTTTCGGCAATGAGGAAGAATTGGCTGCTACGGGAGGCGAAACAAGCGAACTTTTCAAAGGCGGATATAATAGCATAAACGCCTGTATAACCTTATCGGCTCCTCACAACGGGACTCCTTTAGCTAATGTTTTGGTAGACACTAAAGTGCCGATGATGTTTTTGGCTACAGTCTTTCATTTTATCGGTTGCACCTTCGGCAATAATATAGGTCCTGTTTCTCTTCAGCTTGGTCATTTCGGTGTAACTCCGAAACAAGGTCAGGAGCGTGCGGAATTCAGCTTGGCTAAGCTATATAATTATTATAAATCAGGCGACAACTGCGGATACGATATGACGATAAGAGGTGCCCGCGAACTTAATGATATGATAAAAATGTCACCTGATACATATTACTATTCTTTCAGCACCTATTCAACCGTACTTAACGAAGAAAGCGGAAGACAAGATATAGTCGGCAACACAAATCTTATGTTCATTCCTACGTCGCTGATACTTAAGAGCATGGAAGGCCTTAAGGTTGACGGTGTTGATTTAGTGGGAGATTGGGTTATTAATGACGGAGTAATATCTCTTGCATCATCAAGATTTCCCGATGTTGATGAAGCTTTTGCCAAAAGCTATAAGGAAGTAATGCTCAAGAAAGAGGAAATTAAAAAGGGTATATGGTACTATATGGAGCCGATTTTTAAGATGGACCATTTTGATTTCTGCGGTATCGAAGATTTTCCCACAACTATGGAGGATTTCTATTTTGACCTTATTGATATTGTAAAGGCAAATTCAAAATAAAAAATCTGCTGACAGCTGATTTTATCGGCTGTCAGTTTTAATTTTTATCTCAAAGCCATTGATTAAGATAATAAACTGTGTTAAAATAATTAAGTTAAATAAATATATGAAAGGACTACACTTATGAAGAAAATTACTCCTAACAGTACCCTTAAAGAAGTTATGGCTACTCCTGTAGGTAATGACCTTATAAAGATGGTGGCTTACCATACAGGTATACCCGATAAAGTTATTCACAACCCTCTCACAGGTATGATTAAGCTCAAGCTTATTCCCAAGCTTTTAGGCGACAAGATGCCTCTTGAAACTATCGAGCATCTTTGCAATCTGCTTTCCTATACTCCTGAAAAGGTTATCACTAAAGACGAGGTTGACCCCAAGTGGTGGAAGGAATCGGTTATCTATCAGATTTATCCCCGTTCATTTATGGATAGCGACGGCGACGGTATCGGCGATTTACAGGGTATCATTTCAAAACTCGATTATCTTAAACAGCTCGGTGTTGATGTTCTCTGGCTCAGCCCCATCTACGATTCACCCAATGATGATATGGGTTATGATATTCGCGATTACAGAAAGATTATGACCGAGTTCGGCACGATGGACGACTTCGACAAGATGCTCGAAGAGATACATAAGCGCGATATGAAGCTTGTTATGGACCTGGTTGTCAACCACACCTCAGATGAGCACGAGTGGTTCCAAAAGGCTCTTGCAGGCGATAAGAAATATAAGGATTACTATATGTTCCGCAAGGGTAAGGCTCCCGGTGTACCTCCCAACAACTGGTCATCAGTTTTCTCAGGCTCAGCCTGGAACTACTATCCCGAGCTTGACGAGTGGGCACTTCACATCTTCTCAAAGAAGCAGATGGATCTCAACTGGGAAAATCCCGAAATGCGCAAGGAAGTTGCCGAGATGGTTTGCTGGTGGCTTGAAAAGGGCGTTGACGGCTTCCGTATGGACGTTATCAACCTTATCTCAAAGGTTGAGGGTCTGCCCGAGGGTAATCCTCTTGTTGGCGAGTTTATCGGCTACGGCGGTGAACACTACTTCTGGGGACCCCGTCTTCACGAGTACCTTCACGAGCTCAATGAAAACTCATTCAAGAAGTATCCCGAATCCTTCTGTGTCGGCGAGACAGGCGGTATCGGTGTCGAAATGGCAAAGTACCTTGTAGACGACTCAAGAGAAGAAATCAGACAGACTTTCCTTTTCGATCAGCTTGAAATCCCCGGCAAGCAGAGATGGGATGATTACAGATACGACCTTAAATATCTTAGAAATCATTTCATAGACTTCCAGACAGAGCTCAAGGGCTCATCCTGGCCCGCACTCGTTATTGAAAATCACGATAACCCCCGTATGGTTTCAAAGGTTAATCCTGACCCGAAATTCAGAAATGCCGTATCAAAGGTCATCGGTGCACTTCTGCTCACAGGCCGCGGAACACCCTATATTTTCCAGGGTGAAGAGCTTGGTATGATGAACTGTGCATTTAACGATATTTCAGAAATGCGCGATGTTGAGTCAATCAATAAATTTGCAGAGCTTCAGGAAAAAGGCAAGAGCAAGGCAGAAGCGTGGGCAACAATCCTTGCAGGCAGCCGTGACAACTCAAGAACACCTATTCCCTGGAATGACAGTGAAAACGCAGGCTTTACTACAGGTACTCCCTGGATAAGACTTAACGGCGACTATAAGCAGTGCAATGCATCAGCTCAGATTGCTGACCCTGCAAGCCCCTATAACTACTATAAGGCTCTTATGGCCCTTCGTAAGCAGTATAAGTCAACACTTGTTTACGGTGACTTCAAGCCTCTTAAGACCGACGATAAGACCTATTGTCTCTATAGAGAGAGTGCTGACGGCAAGTTCTATATTGAAATGAACCTGACAGAAAATCAGCTTTCAAGACCGAGAGATGCCGAGGGTGAGTGTGTGCTTTCAAGCTATGCAGCTCCTGCTCCTACTCTTCGTCCTTACGAGGTAAATATCTATAAGGTGAAATAATCCCGAAACAAAAATTTATCCCCCGATTCCTCAACGGAAACGGGGGATTTATCGTTTTGTGATTAAAGATTGATATAATCGTAAATGATTTTTGCGCCTTCAGCTCTTGTAACCTCAGCTGTAATATTGAATTTACCGCCGTTGATGAAGAGTGAGATTGCATAACCGAAGGTTTTGAGCTTTGCAATAAATGATGAATTGTCTGCATTGAGAATAGCCTTGATTACATCAATTCTCTTGGCTTTAGTTTCGTCAGTTGACGAAGCATCTGAGCCTGCAAGCTTAGCGAAAGCATTTTCAAGAACGCCTTTTGTAAGAGCTTCATCGGGAGAGAACTCTGTGTCTGTTACACCGTCAATGATGTCGTTGAGCCACATATATTCGATAACACTGTAATACTTTGATCTGATATTTACATCAGCATAGGGGAAATCACCGTAGGGGAGAGCTTCAAGAATTCTGTCAGCTATAAATCTGTGACCTGCAACTGTAGGGTGGCTGACCTCAACGATAGCACCGTGAGTTCTTACATAAATGTAGCCGTATTTTTCTTGGCCTTCTATCATATGCTTGTTACCGAAGTCGATGATTGCATCTTCAACGAATACCTTTGCCGCATCAGGCTGCGCAACAAGGTCAGGCTGACCTTCGGGAGTCTGATAATATGTGGGGAACATACCGATAACAGCTAAGGTAACATCGGGGTTGTTTTCGTAGATATATTCAACGATGTATTCCCAGTTTGTTCTGAGGTTTGAGAATGCATAGTTAAGCGCGCCGGGAATAATTTTGATGAGATCATCGAGAGCGTTAAATTTATCGGCAAGATCAATAATTTGTGCAATTACATCATCTTTAAGAGTAGCTTTCTTTAGGAATTCTCTAAGAGCCGCTTTGTATTCTTCCGGAAGATTGTTTGCATTCTGGATATCTTCTGCAACCCAACCGAGATATGCGCCCCAATCGTTACCACCGATACCGATCATAATAAGATCTGATTCCTTAATAGCTTGTTTCATCGCAGGAGCTTTTTCAAGAATTTCGTTCATAGGTGTATGGGGAACTTCAGTGAAGAGGTATTTGTCATCAGGTCTGTAAGAATCATCAAGCATATAGCGAAGCTCGATTGTTCTGAAACCGGGACAAGCCATAGGAATAAATTCTGCACCGAGTTCATCTGCAACATAAGCTGCATATGAGTCATCGACACGGGTGAATTCACTCATTACATCGCTGTAATCTGCGAAGCCGCTTGCCTCGCTATCGCCGAGAAGCATAACCTTTTCGTAGTTGTCGTACTGCTTTTCCTCTGCTGAAGCAAAGCAGAGGCAGAAGCTTGAAACCATAGCAATGACAAGCATAAGAGAAACTGTACTTTTCATTATTTTTTTCATTAGTATTACCTCCGTTAAACTATAGATAATATGTCGTTATTGCGAGTAAATTCTATCACAACAAAAACTTGCAGTCAAGAAAAATTTACAATTAATTAAAATATTGACATAAGGGACATAATTTGGTAAAATTCATATTAAATTGTATAATATAGTCATATATCATAGAACCATATATCTCAGACGGAAAGGAAGTTTGCAATGAAACAGAAATTACTTTCAGCGGCAATAATAATCTTTTTAGTGGCAGTGGTTATTGCTCAGTGTATCGGTATCAAAAACATTGAAGCTGGCAAGCAGCAACTTGAAGATAACACAACCCACCAGGTTGATGCCACAGTGCAGACAACAACTCAGCTCCAGACCACTACTCAGCCTCAGGTTCAGCCTACACAGCCTTCGGAAGATGTTATAGCTGATAATAACGATAATACTGCTACTGCTCCTTCGGACTCTGCCGAAAAGGAAAACGGTAAGCCCGAGAGTACAAAAGAGATAATCGATCAGTATACACTTCTCGTTGATAAGTTCAAGCAGCAGAAGCCTGCATACAAGAAAAAGGAATATCAGGCGCTTCCCGTTGAGTATCACAATTTCAGCTCATTAATCAACAAGGCTCTCGATTTCGCAGCAGGCTATATGGTTACAGAGGATGAGGCTGAAGAGCTCGTAAGAGCTGCA
>JAGBSR010000124.1 GCA_017631745.1 Clostridia bacterium
CCGTACACAGAGCGAAACCTTGTCCTGTTTGTGCAAGAACAATCATTCAGGCGGGAATAAACAATGTTATTCTTCGTGTGGGAGAGGGAGCAGACAATTATATTGTCATTTCTGCTAAAGACTTGCAATGGGTGCAGACACCTTAAATAAGAAACTACAGACCTGATATCAGGTCTGTTTTCTTTTAGATGTGTAATTTCTAAATAGTAAATATAATCATAATCCGTAATGTTATAATTATAAGATAGATAATAAATTAAAGGAAGATGAAACTATGCATATTCCCTCAACTAAATCTCAGCTTGTGGAAATTGAAGAGTTCTACTCGGCTTTGCAAAAAAGCGAAAAGCAGGACCACATAAGATATAATGTTCAGGAATGGCTCTATGTGCCTAACGACTATAATGAATACCGTTATATCCTTGGCACAAAAGGCGATAACCCTCTTATCTGCATCGGTATAAACCCTTCAACTGCTGCACCAAATGATCTGGACAATACTCTTAAATCTGTGGAGAGAATTGCTCTGGGCAACGGATACGACAGCTTTATTATGTTCAATGTCTATGCTCAGAGAGCTACCAAGCCCGACGATATGGATGATGAGCTCAATGAGGTTTTACACAGAGAGAATATGAAAGCTTTTGACTATATCCTTTCTCTTTATAAAGAAGAGAAGCCCTCTGTCTGGGCGGCGTGGGGTACCATTGTGGAAATGAGGCCTTACCTCAAGGACTGTCTTCGTGAGATGGTTGATATTTCCTATAAGCACTCGGCTCGTTGGTACTCATCGGGGGCTATCTCTAAAAAGGGACATCCGCACCACCCTTTATATCTGAAAAAAGACAGCGGACTGGATGAATTTGATATGGAAAGCTATCTTAAAATTTTAGACTGAGACTTATATAATAAATTGATTTTTAGTTATAGAAATGCTATAATAATATGAAAAACATACGGAGGATAATGTTATGATTAAAATTTCACCGTCAATACTTTCCTGCGACTATTCAAAAATGGGCGAGGAATTTGAAAATATGAAACGCTGCGGTGCAGACTGGCTTCACATTGATGTAATGGACGGCCACTTTGTGCCCAATATCACTTTAGGCGCACCTCTTGTAAAGTGTCTGAGAAAATGCTCAGATCTCACATTTGATGTGCATCTTATGATCAGCGATCCTAAAAAATACATTCCTGACTTTATCAGTGCAGGCGCAGATGTAATCTGTTTCCATGTTGAGTCCGACTCACCTGTGGAAGAGACAATCGACCTTATCAGAGACTCAGGCAAAATTGCCGCTCTTGCTGTTAAGCCCGGCACAGCCATCGAAGAGGTTTATCCCTATCTCGATAAGCTCGGAATGGTGCTTGTTATGACAGTTGAGCCCGGCTTCGGCGGTCAGAGCTTTATGGGTGATATGATGCCCAAGATTGTTGCTCTCAGAGAAGAGTGCAAAAAGAGAAGCATCGACCTTGATATTCAGGTCGATGGCGGTATTTCTCTTTCAACTGTTGAAACTGTTGCCGAGGCAGGTGCCAATGTGCTTGTTGCAGGCTCAGCTATTTTCGGTAGTGAAGACCCCAAGGAGACTATCTCACTTCTCAGAAGCAAGGCCTCCAAGTACTTCTAATGCGTTTGACTCTATAAGACAGTTGAAAGCCTCATAGGTTTTGTCGGAAAAGGTAAGAAAGTCAAGGGGAGTGAGGGAGAACTCTTTTGCAAGGGCGTGAAGCCCCGGGTTGTTGCTTTCTAAAATCAGACGGTAAACACCGCCCAGATAATAAAAAGAGGACTCTGCCGTTTTACTGCAGCTCTTTGCTCCTTTGGCAAAGTCCAGAAAACAGTTTATGTCCCGACTTTCGTATATCCCCATATTTTTGTCTGAAAACAGACGGGTGGCTTCAGGTGTACCCTGAGAAATTATCAGCAGACACCCTCCTTTGATGTCCGGCAGAAAATCTATTTCAAGTCCCTGGTTTATTTCTACGTTTTTACCCGTAAGCCGTGAGGCTTCATCTATTATTGACCAGAGAACTTTTCTTGTGTGAGGACTTGAGCAGTCGCTCTTTTCAAAGTTGAAATCATATTTTGTCATATCTTCTTTTGAAAGCTCTATGACGGTTATGGTTTCGGAAACGCAAGATATTTTCACTTTTAGTTATACTCCTTTTAAAAATCCTATGAAACAATAATACACCCCCTGTAGGCTATTAATCAATGCACAAATTTTACCACTGAGCAGGAGACACCGTATATGTCAAAGAAATACAAAAAGATAGTCCGTAAAAAAGACAAGCTTCGGGTAAGAAAGAGCTATTATACTTTCACTCAGGAATACCCCAAGTATATAGAGGTGGAAAAGACAGGCAGAAGAATTACACCCAAAACCCTCAGAAAAGCGGCAGTGTACTGTGCCTTGTTTTTTGCGGTTGCCTGCGTGTCGTTTTTTGCTGTGAAGTTAGCTATAAATATCTCCTATGCTCCCATTGACCCGCAGCAGGAGGTAACTCAGGAAGAAAACCTCAACGAGCAGATAACAGCTCAGGGTGTGAAGGCACTGTATATGCCCTATGAAAAGCTCGGCGACGAGGAATATATAAAAGATTTCATCAAAGAGATAAAGAAGAAAAACGGCAACAGTGTGGTTATAGATTTCAAAACTGCTGAGGGCAGACTCTGTTACAGCTCTATGCAGGATAACGCCATTATGGCTTCGGCAGCGCTGTATGATAACGACACCGTGAGAAAGGCACTGAGTCTTTTTAAGGATGCAGACATATCTGTTATAGCGAGAGTTTTCTGCTTCAGCGACAGCAGAGTTGCAAATGCCAACGGTGATGTTGCGGTAAAATATATGGGCACCGATGTCAACTGGCTCGACGGCAGTGACGAAAATGGCGGCAAGGCGTGGCTGAATCCCTATTCAAAGAGCGTGAGAA
>JAGBSR010000125.1 GCA_017631745.1 Clostridia bacterium
CCCAGCTTATACTGTCTTATGGCAAACTCACCTATTGCAGTGTTCCCCTCTTCTCTGCAGTCTCTTGACTGTAATTTCCAATCGGAATCCATAATTATATCGGTTATTTCACTGCTGATGCACACTGATGTTTTGTGGTTATATGTAAAAGTACCCTTTAGTTGCACCGACCACAGAAGCTCACCCTCACTGTCAAAGTAATTGCAGTATTTTGTTTTGGTTATTGTTTCTTGCTTTGATAAAAGTTTGTTTAAAAGATTTCGGAAAAATCTTATTATTCTGCCGAAAAATGACACTGCGTCGCTTTCTTCTGTAGCATCAGTGTCTTCCCAACCGTCGGGAGATGTACCTTCGGTTGGTTTGTAATATGTAACCGTCAGATATGAGCCGTCGTCGAAGCGCTCTATATCGGATTCGACCGATGTCGCTGATACGGCAGGACAAAGGGCAGTAAATAGCAGTAAACTGCAAAGCAGAAAAGCCATTATCTTTTTCATAAGCCTGCACCGCCTCTGAATGAGTTTATCATCATTATACCCTCTTGCATATAGCCGTGAGCTTCAGTGTGAACATCAATAAGACTGATAACAACAAAAGCGAGATAGACAAGTAAAGCAATTACAATAGCCATAATGATGCATTTTTTGATGCTGAGTTTCTTTTTTATGGTCAATACATTGCTGTTTGAAAGGAAACTCTCAGCTATAATTTCAGGTGTGCCGAACTCAGCCATAATGCTTTCAATATCCGTTTCACCAACAGTGGCAATGTACTCATCTATATTAGCCTTAAGCTCAGCCATAAAGGCAGTTTTTTGCTTTCGGTCACAGACTAAAAGGTTTTCTATCTCTCTGTAATATTCCTTGAGTTCAGTTTTATTCACCGTCATTCACCGCCTCTGTAATAAGATTGACCCCTGCAGATATTTTTCTGTATTCCTGCAAAAGTTCTCTGTAAAACTCCTTGCCTTTTTCTTCTATATGATAATATTTGCGAAGTCGCTTGTTGACTATTTCATCACGGTCTGAAAGATATCCGTTTTCAATAAATCTATAGAGCACCGGATAAAGTGTACCGAGAGGAATTTCGTAATTACCGTCACTTTTATCTTTTATTGCTTTGACTATCTCATAGCCATACATATCTCTTTCTATAAGCACACTCAGCACTACCAAATCAACAGTGCCGCGCTTAAAGCTGTCTGTATTAAGCAAATTTTACCCACCCTTTCTTCCTTTTTTATTATTGTATCATATTAAAAAGCACAAGTCAAAGATATTTTTGCATAAATTATATTTTGCGTGGCAAAATATATATTGACAAAAGATAGAACCTATGTTATTATCAAATCAAGGACAAAGGTACCGTGTCCTGAAAAATTTATAAAGGAGGCAAAATATGACTTCGTCAATAACCAAGTTTAATCCTTTCCGTGAGATTATCAGCTACTTTATGTGGGGTATATCGGCACTTTTATCCCTGATTATCATCGGCAACCCCGCTAACTTCCAGCCTTATGTTGTGGAAGATGTAACAACTGAAACTACAAAAATCACCGTCATTGCAGAAAACAAAACCTATAACGAAATAGGTGACCCGAGAGTTATAAGAATAGACAAGCTCGAAAATGGTGAGTGGGTAACCGCAGGAGCATATGACTGTTTCACCGATGATTACACTACATATTCAGTTTTCAGCACCTTTAAAGAGTCTGTCAGCTTTCTTGGTATGGGTATGGGTAAGACTCTGCCCGAGGGTGAATACAGAGTTGTAATTCCTTTCACCCTCAACGGTAAACGGGTTGAGAACAAATCTCAGGTTGCATATGCCTATTTTACTGTAACTGCACCGTAAGAAACTATAATACAAGAACCGCCTTTCGGGGCGGTTTATTTTTTTATTTCAGCACAAACCAGAACGCGTACCAATAAAAAAACAGCATCCACTTTCGTGAATGCTGTATAATCCCATTCGGGATAAATTATCTCTTTGAGAACTGAGGAGCACGACGAGCGCCTTTGAGACCGTACTTCTTTCTTTCCTTCATTCTGGGGTCACGAGTAAGGAATCCAGCCTTCTTGAGTGCGCCACGGAGTTCTTCGTCATACTGAAGAAGAGCTCTTGAAAGACCGTGACGGATAGCACCAGCCTGACCTGTTACGCCACCGCCTGATACGCGGCAAACGATGTCAAACTTCTCAGTTGTACCTGTAAGATTGAGAGGCTGACGAACGATGAGCTTAAGTGTTTCAAGACCGAAATAATCGTCGATATCTCTGTCGTTGATTGTGATTTTACCAGTACCTGCATATACACGTACTCTTGCTACTGACTTCTTTCTACGACCTGTGCCATAGAAGAACGGTGTTGTTTCGTACATTATTCTTTTCCTCCCTTTCTATTAGAATTCAACTGCAACAGGAGCCTGACCTGCATGAGGATGTTCAGCACCTGTATATACGCGAAGTCTTGTCATTGCTGTACGGCCGAGAACTGTATCGGGGATCATACCCTTAACAGCCTTAGTTACGATGAATTCAGGCTTTGTTCTCATAAGTGTTGAGTACTTAACCTTCTTCATGTTGCCGATGTAGCCTGTGTGATGGTAGTACATTTTCTGATCGAGTTTCTTACCTGTAAGGATGAACTTGTCAGCGTTGATGATGATTACGTGATCGCCGCAGTCAGCGTTGGGTGTGAATGTAGCCTTGTGCTTACCTCTGAGAAGAACAGCAGCCTTAGCAGCTACAGCGCCGAGAGTCTTGCCTTCAGCGTCAATGATGTGCCACTGACGAGTGATGTCGCCAGCCTTGGGCATGTAAGTTGACATAACTTTTTCCTCCAATGATTTATTTTTAATGCTCGGATATATTATCATAAGTTAAGTGTATTGTCAACCCCTTTTTTGAAGTTTTTTAATTTACATTTTCAAAGCTCGCTTTTTCTTCGTTTTTCTTTGATTTTCATAGCATTTGCTCATTTATGATTTTTCGTTTTTTTGTACGCGTTTCAGCAAGAAGTGAATCTTCACTCACTTTCCGCGCAGGAACAATGCGGAAGGCGGCTCCATTAAATCGCCTTATGGCGATTTACAAGGAAAGCTCCGCTTTCCTTGAGGCGAACTGCGTTCGCCTATGGAGCCGCCGCACTACCCGGTTGCAGTCAGCTTACATATATATGCTGAATGTTATATTACCGTCTTTAAAGCTTGAGTAACCTCGGAATCCGTGAAGCTCAAATATCTTCTTGCATATAGGCAGACCCATACCGATACTCGCTCCCTGACGGCTTCTTGCATTGTCACCCCTTGAAAATTCATCCCAAGCCCGACGGGCAATATCTGCACTTTCTTTTTCGGCAGGGTTCACAACCTCCATAGTTATTACAGTTGTTCTCCCAAGACCGACTTTCACTTTTTGATCCCCTACGGCATATTTTATAGCATTTGAGATGTAGTTTCCGAAAGCTATTTTCATCATCTGCGCATTGCATTCGGCATAAACATCATCGTCAATGTCTGCGATTATGGTGACACCGTTATTTTCGGCAAACTTGCTGTAGTTTGCAATCTCTTCTCTGAGAAGCTCACTGAGGTTACATCGTTCTTTCTCAATAGATGTCAGCTGTGAAATCCTGCTGTAACTGAGTAGAGACGACACAATGCCGTTCATTCTCAGCGCTTCGTCATAAATCGATTTTATGTATTCCTCATTCTTCTCAGGAGCTATGTTTTCCATTATACATTCGCATTGGTTCTGTATAACAGCAAGGGGTGTTTTCAGCTCGTGAGATGCACCCGATATAAATGTGTTTCTCGCTTCATCAAGCTTTTCTCCCTTGTTGATGACTTTCATGCACATTATGTAGAAGATAAGTCCTACGATAGCGAAGAGAAACGCCAATATAATAAGCATATCCTGATAATCAGTCGAGAAGAATGTAACAAGATAGGGATTATATATGAATGCAAAATACACTCTGTAACCGTCACCGAATGCAAGGTCAAAGGTACCTACCCAATCACCCGATTTACCGCCAAAACCGGGAGCACCGAAGTCTGTTCCGAAGTACTTGTCGATTTCGTCTTTCTGTCTTGCATACTCCTCATCAATTGCCTGTCTGAGTTTAGGGTAATAAGGTCTGTTGTAGAATTTTGTTTCCAACTCTAAGAGTCTTACCCCCATAGCATAGGGATTGTTTTCTATTATTTTATTCGGCTCATAATCTGTGAATTTAACAGTCATTCTTTTATCTTCATAAAGGTCAGCCTGAGCTCTGAATACTGCTTCAACAGGGATATACTTTTCACCGTCAAAATAAAGACTTAGCTCATCGATTATTGCTTTATATTTGTCTTTCTTCGCATTTTTAAGTTCTTTTCTTATTTCATCGGTCATATATTCATCGAGGCTTACATATATGTCGCCTTCTAAGCCTAAGGGCCAATAGAAAAAGTTGCCGGGAAGATATGTAATATTACCCTCTCTGTCCTGCACAGCCAAAGAAAAAGGTCGGTTATATTGATGCAGATAAAGCATTATCTTGTCGGCATAATAGTGCATAAATGTTTTTGCCATTTCGTCAGCTTTTTCTTTGCTGTCAATCTCTATATACTCAAAGTTGTCCGCTAAACTTTCCACATAATTTCGACCTATGAGATTGCTCAGCTGAGTTCTGAATTTATCTTCCTGATTGTCTTCTATTATTAACAATTAAACCGAGCAGGACAAAATATAAAACATCACTATACCGATGATTATGGTGTTCTTCATTTTTTTCTTAGTCATATTCACTCCTCCTTTTTAAAAGAGTAACCCACACCTGAGGTTGTGACAATAAGACTTGCCTTGTCTCCTAATGCCTTCTTATTCTCTTTATGTGGGTATCAACTGTTCTGTCATCACCCTCG
>JAGBSR010000126.1 GCA_017631745.1 Clostridia bacterium
TCCTCAGATTGTAAAGATGCTCGGCGTTGATGAAAAGCACCTTGCAAAGATTATCAAATGTACCGACAAGGCAGGCGAACTCACAGCTGAGGCTGCTGCAGAGCTTGGTCTCGTACCCGGTATCGCTGTATATGGCGGCGGTATGGATGCTTCCCTTATCGGCGTTGGTGCAGGCGCAACAAAGAACGGCGACACTCATGTTTATATGGGCACATCAGGTTGGGTTTCAACTGTTGTTGATAAGAGTATCGTTGACGCGAGTGCTATGATTGCAGCTATTGTCGGTGCACAGCCCGGTCTCTTCAACTACTTCGCTGAGCTTGAAACAGCAGGTAAGTGCCTTGAGTGGGTTAAGAATCACCTTGCTCTTGACGAAATCGGTATCTACCTTAAGAAGACAGATGTTGCAGAAGATATCGAAAGCAAATATACAAACCTTTATCAGTACCTTTCAACTGTTATTGAGTCAGTACCTGCAGGCTGTGACGGTGTAATCTTCACTCCCTGGCTCCACGGTAACAGATGTCCCTTTGAGGATCCCAACTCAAGAGGTATGTTCTTCAATCTCAGCATTGAAACCGGCAAGAGCGAAATGATCAGAGCTGTTGTTGAGGGCGTATGTATGCATATGAGATGGATGCTTGAAACTCAAGATAAGAAGACAAAAACATCAGACACAATCCGTTTTGTTGGCGGCGGTGCACTTAATGCTTCAACTTGTCAGATTCTTGCTGACTGCACAGGTAAAAAGGTTGAAACAGTACCCAGTCCTCAGAATGTAGGTTCAGTTGGTGCAGCAGTTGTTGTTGCAGTCGGTCTCGGACTTATTGACGAGATTTCAGATGCAGGCAAGCTTATTGCAGCAGACTGCGTATATGAGCCCAACAAGGCTGACAAGGCTGCATATGATAAGAACTATGCAGCTTACAAGGAAATCTACGGAGCAAATAAGAAGATTTTCAAGATGCTCAATTCAGACAGATAAGAGCGTGTTTTGTGTTGCTTTTGGGCGCTAGCAAAAGCAACGCCCGCCCGGCGAGGGGCAATATAAAATATTAATGTCAGGGTACGCGGGTGAAACTCGCGTGCCTTTTATTTCTCTCTAGGTGGATGCGGCGGCTCCATAGCCGAACTACGTTCGGCTCGGCGACGGCAGTCGCCGTAAATCGCGTTGCGATTTTATGGAGCCGCCTCTCACCGTTACCGCCCACCGGACCGTGGTAAAAAAACTGAAAAAATATCTGTAAAGCTCTTGACATTTACACCTATCTTTAGTATAATATCCAAGCTGTAAAGTTATTGGTCTTTACACCAAAGAGGGAGGGAAGTAAAAATGGCTAAAAATCTTGACGTGATTATCCTTTTTGATATTTACGGAAATATGCTCACTCAGAAGCAGCAGGATTTCATCAGCTATTATTACAACGATGATCTTTCCCTGGCGGAAATTGCTGAAAATGAAGGTATCACAAGACAGGGCGTACGCGACGCTATAAAGAGAGCGGAAGCTCAGCTTTTCACCTTTGAAGAAAATCTCGGACTTCATAAGCGTCTCGAGAAAACCAAAAGCGGTCTGGAAGAAATCGGCGAGCTTATAAAGCTGATAGACGAA
The DNA here is from genome assembly GCA_017631745.1 of Clostridia bacterium. GTDB lineage: Bacteria > Bacillota > Clostridia > Oscillospirales > Acutalibacteraceae > UBA6857. The sequence goes on from JAGBSR010000126.1 coordinate 1,613, forward strand.
GTAAACCGCCGCACAATTCTCTCAAGAGAAATCAACGACGCAACAGCAAGAATTACCGCTCTGACACAAATAATCAGCGAGTAAAGGAATGATATAATGGCATTTGAAGGTCTTTCAGACAGACTGGAAGCCGCCTTTAAAAAGCTCAGAAGTAAGGGAGCCCTTACCGAAAGCGACGTAAAGGAAGCCATGAGAGAAGTTCGTCTTGCTCTTTTAGAAGCTGACGTTAACTACAAGGTTGCTAAGGACTTCACCAAAACAGTTACCGAGCGTGCTATCGGTACTAACGTAATGGAAAGCCTTACTCCCTCGCAGATGGTTATCAAAATCGTTAACGAGGAACTTACCAATCTCATGGGCGGTACCAAGTCCCGACTCAACACCGCCAACCACCCTCCGACGATCGTAATGATGTGCGGTCTTCAGGGTAGCGGTAAAACAACTCACAGTGCAAAGCTTGCTCTTATGCTTAAAAATAAAGGTCACAGACCTCTTCTTGTCGGTTGTGACGTTTACAGACCTGCAGCTATCAAACAGCTTGAGGTTGTCGGTGAAAAAGCAGGCGTGCCCGTATTCCAGCTGGGTCAGATAAACCCCGTTGAAATTGCTAAAAAGGCAGTAGCTCACGCTAAGGACCACGGTTTTGACTATGTGTTCCTTGATACAGCCGGTCGACTTCATGTTGACGAAGAGCTTATGACTGAGCTTAAGAATATCAAGAGTGAGGTTCATCCTCACGAAATTATGCTTGTTGTTGACTCAATGACAGGTCAGGATGCAGTTAATGTTGCAACCTCATTCAACGAGGCTCTTGGCATTGACGGTCTTCTTCTCACAAAGCTCGACGGTGACACCCGAGGCGGTGCAGCTCTTTCTGCAAGAGCAGTTACAGGCAAGCTCATCAAGTTTGTCGGTACCGGTGAAAAGCTCGGTGATCTTGACGTCTTCCACCCCGACAGAATGGCTTCGCGTATTCTCGGTATGGGTGATATGCTCTCACTTATTGAAAAGGCAGAGCAGGAGCTTGATGAAAAGAAAGCAAGAGAGCTCGAAGAAAAGCTCAGAAAAAATAAATTTGACCTTAACGATCTTCTCGACCAGCTTCAGCAGGTGAGAAAGATGGGCTCAATCAAAGATCTTCTTAAGATGATACCCGGTGTAGGCAAGAAGATTGATGAGGTAGAGGTTGACGAAAGACAGTTTGACAGAGTTCAGGCACTTATTCTTTCAATGACACCTCAGGAAAGAGAAAAGCCAGACATTATCAACCCCTCAAGAAAACGCCGTATCGCAGCAGGTGCAGGTATGCAGGTTGAAGATGTCAACAGACTTTTAAGCCAGTACCGTCAGATGCAGAAAATGTTCAAGCAGATGAACGGCAAGGGCACAAAGAAAATGAAAAAGAGAATGAGAAATATGCCCGGCATGATGCCTCCCGGTATGGGTGGTCCCGGCGGCTTCAATTTCTAAAATAATGCGCTGAATTTAAGCGCGTACAAAACAAGTTAAATGCACGAAAGTGTTAAATATTAAAAAGCAAAATTAAATTTGGAGGTAATTCAAAATGGCAGTAAAAATCAGACTTCGTCGTATGGGCGCTAAGAAGGCTCCCTTCTATCGTGTAGTTGTAGCAGATTCAAGATATCCCCGTGACGGTCGTTTCATCGAAGAAATCGGCTACTACAATCCTATGAGAGAGCCCGCTGAAATCAAGATCGATGCAGAAAAGGCTCAGAAGTGGATTGCAAACGGTGCACAGCCCACTGACACAGTTAAGGTTCTTCTTAAAAAGTGCGACATCATTAAATAATTGATGGAGGAACGCACTTTGAAAGATTTACTTATATCAATTGCCAGCGGTTTGGTTAACGAGCCGGATCAGGTGACTGTTGAGGTTGACGACATTAACGAAGAGGGTGTAGTAGTATACCACCTTCATGTTGCTCAGGATGATATGGGTAGAGTTATTGGTAAGCAGGGCAGAATTGCAAAAGCTATCAGAACAGTAATGCGTGCGACTGCAAACAGAAGCGACACAAAGATTTCAGTAGAAATCGACTAAAAAAATTATCCCCGTCTTTATAAGATGGGGAATTTTTTATAGTAAAATAACTAAAGTTTTGGTCAAGCTTTTTCAAAAGCTTGTGGGTGCGGGGCGAAGCTCTGCCACAAAGAAATATTAATGTTATTGGGACGCGGGTAAAGCTTCGCGTCTCTTCAGGGTTATCCCGCCGAGCGAGAGTTGATGTTCGGTATGGTTTGTGGTATAATGAGGTCGAGAAATAAGAATTTGACGAGGTGTCAAAATGAGTATAACGCAGAAATTTTATGATAGCATTGCTTCTCACTATGATAAGCTATTCCTTGATTGGAATGCAGCAGGGAAAGAACAAGCTATGTTACTACAAGAGATTTTTCAAAAATCAGGTTACGACATAAATGCAAGCATACTAGATTGCGCTTGCGGAATAGGAACGCAGGCAATAGGACTTGCTGCACTTGGTTACAATATAACCGCATCTGACATAAGCGAAGGTGCACTTGCCGAAGCGAGAACAAGAACATTAAAGGCTAAGGTTAATATTCAATTCAGAAATGCAGACTTTCGTTTATTGTCGGAAACTTTTTCGGAAAAGTTTGATATTGTTATTGCTATGGATAATGCATTGCCTCATATGCTTGCGAGTGAAGATTTAGCCAAAGCGGTAAAAAGCATTGCAGATCAAACCAAAGAGAACGGAATTTTTGTTGGAAGCATTCGAGATTATGATGCTTTGCTTCAGGATAAACCGTCATACTCTCCGCCATATATTCACGAAACAGATCAAGGAAAGCGAATATCATTTCAAACCTGGGTTTGGAATGATGATCTATATAAGCTGACGCAATATATCATTGTTGATAAGGAAACATTGGAAATTAACAAATTCGAATGCGAATACAGAGCAACCCGTCGGGAAGAACTGACAGCTTTATTTACTGCTAACGGTTGCAAGGAAGTAATATGGATGTTTCCCGAAGAAACAGGTTTCTATCAGCCGATTATTGTTGCAAGAAAGTAACCGAATTCCAATTTATAGAACAAAAAAGTAGCAGACATCTGATCTGCTACTTTATCTTTTTTATGTTTCCCTCGCCGTGCAGGCGTCACTTTTGCTGGCGCCCAAAAGTGACCAAAACGCGCTGTTATTATTCTTCTAAGGCTTTCACATATTCCTTAAACATTTCGCCTCTTTGCTGATAGCACTTAAACATACCCCAGGATGCACAAGCAGGTGACAGCAAACAGCAATCTCCGCTCTGTGCACTCTCATAGCAGATGTCAACAGCCTCTTTCAAATCCTCAGCAAAGCAGTAATCCTTAAAACCGATAGCATCGCAGGCACTTGCAATTTTCTCCCTTGTCTGACCGATAAGCACAAGCTTTCTCACCTTGTCGGGGAAGTGGCTCACCCACTCGGAAAAATCAGCATCCTTGTCATATCCGCCGCCGATAAGCACTGTTGTCGAGGGCATAGCATCAATTGCCTTGATAGCTGCATCGGTGTTGGTACCCTTAGAGTCGTTGTAGTATTTAACGCCGTTTTTGGTTGCCACATATTCTATTCTGTGCTCAACGGCAGTGAAGCGTCTGAGGGCAGCCTTGATAGTATCTTCATCTACGCCGAAGTTTTTTGTCATAGCCACGGCAGCCATAATATTTTCGTAGTTGTGAAGACCCACGAGATTTGTTTCGTGAACATTGATATAGGGTGTTATAGTGCCCCTTTCAGCGAAGTAAATGGTGCCGTCCTTATAGAAATATCCGTCGCTGAGCTCTCGAAGGGAGCTGAAGAAAATCACATTACAGCTGAGTGTTTTGCCGAATTCACGAAGTACATCATCTTCATAGTTGAGCACACAGAAATCATCGGCCCTCTGATTTTTTGCAATGCTCTTTTTGATGTCGGCATAGTTTTCCATAGTCTTATGACGATCAAGGTGGTCGGGAGTAATATTGAGAATTGCGCTGACCTTTGGTCTGAAGGTTATCATAGTCTCAAGCTGGAAAGAGCTGATTTCTGCAACGGTTGCACCGCCCTCTTTTGAAGTCAGAGCAAGACCCGTATAGGGGATTTCTATATTACCCA
>JAGBSR010000127.1 GCA_017631745.1 Clostridia bacterium
ACCCTGCTTCTCGAGCTCTTCGAGTACGCGTGCGATTGATGATTTTTTATCTGTGTAACCGTTGAGATAATCTGAGTTGACCATTTCGCCGTCGCCTGTGTAAGCTTCAACTGCGATGTCGCCACCCTTGATTACTTCGATGATATCAATGCCGAACTTCTTAGCGAAGTCGTAGTCTCTCTGGTCGTGTGCGGGTACAGCCATAATAGCGCCTGTACCGTAGCCCATCATTACGTAGTCTGAAATGAAGATGGGGATTTCCTTGCCGTTTACGGGGTTGGTAGCTGTGAAACCGTCAAGCTTAACGCCTGTCTTATCCTTAACAAGCTGAGTTCTTTCAAACTCTGTCTTCTTTGCACATTCAGCTCTGTAGTTTTCTACATCAGCGAAGTTCTTGATCATATCCTGATATTTATCAAGAAGAGGATGCTCAGGGGCCATAACCATAAATGTTACACCGAAAAGTGTGTCGGGACGGGTTGTGTAGATTCTGAGCTTTTCATCGGTACCGTTGACTGTGAAGTTAACAAAAGCACCTGTTGACTTACCGATCCAATTTTCCTGCTGAAGCTTGATGTTGGGAAGATAGTCTACGCCGTCAAGACCCTCGAGGAGCTTATCAGCATATTCTGTAATGCGAAGGTACCATACATCCTTTGACTTCTGAACGATGTCGCTGTGGCAGATATCGCACTTACCGCCCTGTGAGTCCTCGTTTGAGAGAACAACCTTACATGAGGGACAGTAGTTAACAAGAGTCTTATCTCTGAAAACAAGACCGTTTTCAAACATCTTGAGAAAAATCCACTGAGTCCACTTATAGTAGCCCTCTTCTGTGGTATCTACAACTCTGTTCCAGTCAAATGAGAAGCCTACTCTTTTGAGCTGTGAAGAGAATTTTGCAATGTTGTTATCTGTAAGCTGTCTGGGGTGGATACCTGTTTTGATAGCTGAGTTTTCTGTGGGAAGACCGTATGCATCGAAACCGATGGGGAAAAGAACATTGTAGCCTTCCATTCTTCTCTTACGGGATACAACCTCAAGACCTGAGTAAGCCTTGATGTGACCTACGTGCATACCGCTGCCGCTGGGATAAGGGAATTCTACGAGAGCATAAAACTTTTTCTTTTCAGAATTGTCCTGAGCGTTGAATACGCCTGCCTGCTCCCATTTTTCCTGCCATTTTTGTTCGTTGGCTTTAAAATCGTAATTCAAATTTATCACTCCGTTTAATTATTTACAATAGTTAATATTACTCCACAATGTCAGAAATGTCAATAGTTCTTGCATCCTGCCAGAGTCTTTCAAGGTTGTAATATTCACGTGCTTCACCTGTGAATACGTGAACGAGTACACTGCTGTAATCAAGAAGAATCCAGCCTGTAGCTCTACCCTCAATATGAGCAGGCTCTGTACCCTTCTGTGAAAGCTCATATTCAACTTCGTCAGCAAGTGCTTTTACATGGGTATTTGAAGTACCTGAAACAATAACAAAATAGTCAGCAACTATTGAGTGCTCGGTGATTTCAATAAGCTTTATATCCATACCCTTTTTATTGTCAAGTACTTTTACTATTTCTCTTGCAAGTTCGAGTTCAGTCATTTAACGTCACTCCTTTCATAAGTAATTCATTATAGTATTCCACACTGTCAGGGTGAATAATTCCCTGAAGCTTTGTCTGCTTGTTAAAAGTATATATAAGCGAGTAAAGCGAAGCTTTTTCGAGAGAATGATTAAGGGATAAATCTCTCATAACATTCACATCGGGATAATTTCTCTCAGCTGAAATATAGTCAGCAATATAGATGATTTTTTCCATAAGGCTCATTCCCGCCTTACCCGTTGTGTGATAGCGTACACTGCCGAGAATTTCAGGGTCGGTGATGCCCATTTCACATCTGAGATAACACTCCCCTGCTATGGCGTGCCACAGCGCAGGATTATTTTTCTCAGCATCGGTTAATGTAATACCGCCCTTTTCTATAAGTCTGAGCTGTTCATCCTTTGGCATATTCTTTGCAATATCGTGTAAAAGTCCTGCAAAATATGCCTTTTCTTCATTACCGCCGTAGATTTTCGCAAGGTCCCTTGCTGAGTCGGCAACACCTGAAGAGTGGATGTATCGGTAATCGTCAAGCTTACTTTTAAGAAGCTTTCTGATTTCGGTGTATTTATCGGTGTAAAGACCTTTTTCCTTTATATAGCCAAGCACCTTTTCACTCAGCATTGAAGTGGCATCATCTGCTGAAAGAAGTGCTTCTCTGACTTTGGTTGAGCTGCACTCAAAGGGCTCAAAGTCAATGATGAGTGTGTCTTTTTTCAGCACATCACGGCTGTATGCCTTAAGCTCATCGAGGCTGATATCGCCCTGTCTTGTGGTGGCGCAGATGGTCACTGCCGACAAAATATCATCATAGCGGTACCAACGGTGAAAGGAAAGAAGCATATCCGAGCCCATAATGAGATAAAGCTCATCATCGGGATAAAGCTTCTTAAGCTCAGTCACCGTATCAACTGTGTAGCTCTTGCCCTCACGCTTTATTTCAAGGTCGCTTATGATATAGTCCTCACCCTCAAAAGCAAGTCGGCACATTTGGAGTCGGTACTCGCTGTCAACGAGTCCACCACTTGATTTGTGAGGCGAAACACCTGAGGGCATAATGATTATCTTGTCAAGGTGCGCTTTAGTCTTTACCTCTTCGGCGAGCTTTATGTGACCCTTATGCACAGGGTTAAAGGCTCCGCCGTAAATACCGATACGCATTATTTTCTACCCTTTGTCTGGCTTCTGAAATAAACCTTTTTGCCCTCTTTTTTAGCGGCATAGAGCTTTTCCTTAGCCTTTTTAGCTGCCATTTTCTTGTTTTTTTCTTTCTGAAGTGCTTTTTCCTTAAGCTCGGGGCTTTCTCTGTAAAGCACGATAACACCGCCGATAACCTGAATAACCTCAGCACCTGTAGCCTTTGCAAGCTCGTCGGCTGTTTCTCTGGGTGTGATGGGTGAAGATTCAAGAAGAACCTTAACCTTGATAAGCTCTCTTGCTCTGAGAGCATCGTCTGTCTGCTTGATGAGAGCATCGGACATACCGCCCTTACCTACCTGAAAAAGAGGTTCGAGGTGATTAGCCTGTGCTCTGAAAGCTGCTCTTTCTTTACCTGTCATTTCTTTAACTCCTTATATCAAACAATCGGTAATATCTTCTGTAATTCTTTGAGGGCGTTGCCTCTGTGGCTGATAGCATCTTTTTCGCCCGCTGACATTTCGGCAAGACTTCTTTCCCCCACCATAAATAAGGGGTCATAGCCGAAGCCGTTGCTGCCCTTTTTTTCATAGCCGATATAGCCCTCGCACTTGCCTGTAGCAGTTACCTCACTGCCGTCAGGAAAGCTGACACAGATTGCACAAGCGAAGTGTGCTGTTCTTTTCTCTGTGGGTACGCCATCAAGTTCTTTTAAAAGCTTACGGTTGTTACCGTCATCGTCGCCGTGTACACCGCTGTATCTTGCTGAAAAGACACCCGGCGCACCACCGAGAGCGTCAACACAAAGTCCGCTGTCGTCTGCTATGCAAGGCAGTCCACTTTCCTTGCAGCCACTTTCTGCCTTGATTCTCGCATTGTCAAGGAAGGTTTCACCGTTTTCCTCAACATCTGAAAGCTCTATACCGATATCTGTATCTGTTACAACCTCATATCCCATAGGGCTGAGGATACGGCTCATTTCAGCAAGCTTATGTTTATTATGAGTTGCAATGATAATTTTCATTTTTATTCCTCATCTTCAAAGTTTACGGATGTGTCTTCAAACATTGCTTTTGCAAAAAGCTTGGGCTTAAAGGGCTGAAGATCATCAATCTGCTCACCTACACCGATAAACTTAACGGGAAGCTTGAGCTCGTTTTTGATTGTCAGCACAACACCGCCTCTTGCAGTACCGTCAAGCTTTGTAAGTGCAATACCTGTAAGCTCGGCAACATTCATAAACTCTTTAGCCTGATTAACCGCATTCTGACCTGTTGTAGCATCAAGTACGAGAAGAATCTCACGGTCGGCATAGGGAAGCTCTTTTTCTACAACTCTGTAGATTTTTGCAAGCTCGTCCATAAGATTCTTTTTATTGTGAAGTCGGCCTGCTGTATCAATGATAATGATGTCGCAATCTCTTGAAAGGCCTGCGCTGATAGTGTCGTAAACTACAGCGGCAGGGTCCGCACCCTCTTTGTGCTTGACAATATCAACGCCTGCTCTGTCAGACCAGATTTCAAGCTGTTCAATAGCTGCCGCACGGAATGTATCAGCCGCACCGAGAACAACCTTTTTGCCCTGCTTTTTATACATAGCAGCAAGCTTGCCGATAGTTGTTGTCTTACCAACACCGTTTACACCGATAACGAGAATAATCGAGGGCTGTGTGATAAGGCCCATATCCTCGCCACCGTCAATCATTTCAGCGATGATTTCTGAGATAATCATCTTTGCGTGCTTGGGGTTGCGAACTTCGTTTTTATTTACACGGTGACGAAGCTCCGAAACGATATCGGTTGCAGTTTTCATACCGATATCGCCCATAATAAGAGCCTCTTCAAGGTCGTCAAAAAAGTCGTCTGTAATTTCTTCATAAGCACCGAGTACATCCTCGATGCGCTCTGTCATACCCTCACGGGTTTTCTTAAGTCCGAAACCAAATTTTGAAAAAATACCCATTGATTTCTTCCTCCTTTATTGTGTGATACCGAGCTTTTTAGCAAGCTCAGCTGTTTTGAGTTCAAGAAGCTTTGATACACCCTGCTCCTGCATTGTGATACCGTAAAGCACGTCAGCCTCTTCCATAGTACCGCGTCTGTGGGTAATAAGAATGAACTGAGTGTTGCCTGTCATACGGCGTACATACTGAGCGTATCTTGTTACGTTAACATCGTCGAGAGCTGCCTCAACCTCGTCAAAGATGCAGAAGGGTGCGGGGTTAACCTTCATAATCGCAAAGAGAAGTGCGATAGCTGAAAGTCCCTTTTCACCGCCTGAAAGCGAGTCGAGTCTCTTAACCATTTTTCCGGGAGGCTGCAACTTGATGTCGATGTTACTTTCAAGCACATTTGTGGGGTCTTCGAGAATAATCTCTGCCTGACCGCCGCCAAAGAGCTCACGGAAGGTTTCACCGAAGTTCTGATTAATCTTGGCAAACTGCTCTCTGAACTGCTGTGACATCTTATCTGTCAGTTCGTCGATAAGTCTTGTAAGCTCTTTCTTGCTCTTTTCTACATCTGAGACCTGAGCCGACATAAACTCATATCTTTCGCTGACCTCTTTATATTCTTCGATAGCGCCCACATTTACAGCACCTAAGTGTCTGATTGAGCCCTTGATTTCATTAAGGCGTCTCTTTGAGCCTGCGGGATCCTCGGGCTTCTGACCTACTGCTTCAGCTTCGCGTTTTGTAAGCTGATACTCGTCATAAAGCTTATTTATAGTGTTGTCATAATCGAGAGTCATAGTCTGCTTTCTCTCTTCAAGACGGGCAAGCTCACCGCTGATTTTTTCTCTTTCGCCTGACTTGTTTCTTTCCTGAGTACGAAGTGAAGCTGAGCGTTCTTCGGTTTCACTTCTCTTTTTCTGCAGAGCTGTGATTTCATCCTTAGCCTGCTGACTCTTTTCAGAGAATGAAGCAGAAAGCTTCTGAAGCTCTTCAATTTCTTTTTCTATTGAGAGGTTATGATCCTTGATCTTCTGAATTTCATCAATAAGCTCTTTGTCTTTGTCTTCGTGGCTGACAAGTCTCGCCTTGAGAAGACCGAGAGCCTGAGTTCTCGCCTGCAAGTCTTTACCTGCGCCGTGAATATCAAGATTGAGCTTTGAAATAACAGATGTCATTTCTTCTCTCTTCTGAGAGATTTCCTTACGAAGCTCGCCGAGACTTTCGAGCTTAGCTTCTTTATCCTTAATCTCTTTTTCAAGCTCATCGCACTTAGCCTTAGCTTCCTTGAGTGAGTTTTCCATTGCTGAAATTCTCTCGTCTGCGTGCTCTTTTTCGCCCTTTAATTCATCGAGCATTGATACAGCTGAGTAGTACTGCTCATAAACGAGATTTTTCTGACCCTCAAGTCTGATTTTCTCATCTGAAGCCTGAGAAAGAGCCTTTCTCTGCTCGTTGAGATCTGCTGTAAGAGTATCGATTTCATCTGTAAGCTTAGTGTATGTTTCTGTGAGCTCTGCAATATCTTTCTTGAGCTCCTCGCTCTTTTTGGTGAGCTTTTCAATCTCAGTACTTCTTGAGAGGATACCTGCATTCTGAGTACCCGAACCACCTGTGATTGAACCGCCTGCATTGATAACCTGACCGTCAAGAGTAACTATCTTGAAGCGCTGATCATATTTTCTTGCGATTTCGATAGCGCAGGTGAGATCTTCTGCAACTACAGTTTTACCGAGAAGTGAAGAAATAATCTCACTGTAAATTGCATCATATTTGAGCAGGTTTACTGCTTTATCAACATAGCCGAGGCAATCTTCAAGACCGCTTTCGTCTAAATCTCTGCCCTTTACGGCATCGATAGGCTGGAAGGTTGCACGGCCTGCGCCCTGAGATTTAAGCAGGTTGATAGCTGTTTTTGCATCGTGCTGAGTGTCAACAACGATATTCTGCACAGCATTACCGAGAGCTGTTTCAATAGCAACGGCATATTCACTATCAACGCTGATAAGCTGTGACACTGTGCCGTGGATACCTCTGAGTGTGCCCTTCTGACTCTCTTTGATAACCTTTCTTACGGAGCCAGAATAGCCTTCCATATTCTTTTCAAGCTCGTGGAGCATATTGATTTTTGATGTTGTTCTCTGCTCTTCAAAGCTCTTTTCGTCAAGGTCCTTCTTCACCTTATCTGCCTTTGCTTCAAGGGATGAAAGCTTCATAGTATAGCCGTTGACAGAATTTGTGATTGAAGCAATTTCTTCAGTGCACTTCTTAAGTGCCTCATCAGCTTTTATCTTATCGTTTTCGGCAGAGTCCACAACCTCTTTGCGCTGATAAATCTGCAGATCGATTGTTTCAATTCGTGCCTTGATTTCACCGATAGCCGACTGAGCAGTTGACGATGCAACTCTGCTGTCTGCAAGATTTTTTGTAAGGATGTTGATATCCATGCTTATATCGGCTGTCTCTTTGTCAAGAGAGCCGCCCTGAGACTGCATTGTATTAAGCTCGTCGGTGATCTTCTGAAGCTCTGCACTTTTTTCATCACGGATTTTCTTAATCTGAGAAATAAGCTTTTCTTCGGTTTCAATTTCTTTTAAAAGCTGCTGCTGACCGAGTTCTGAATCGTTTCTGTCTTTGCTGATACGCTCGATAGTGTCGTTATTGTGCTCGATTGAGCTTCTGAGCACGGCAATTTCACTGCCTGCAGTTGCCGCTTTTTCTTCGAGCTCAGATATACCCTGACGGATTTCGTCAATTCTGATATTGATATTCTGAGTATCAGTTATGCACTTTTCGATAAGCTCTTCAATTTCTTTAAGGTCTGCTTCCGCCGATTCATAGTGACCCTTTGCAATTGTGAGCTTGTCCTCCTGAGTTCTCAGATCTTCCTTGAGCTTGTCAATACTATAGAGCCACAGACCGATTTCGAGCACTTTCTTCTCTTCGCTGAGCACTAAGAATTTCTGAGCCTTTTCGCTCTGAGTTTTAAGGGGACCAATTCTGCCCTCTAATTCGAGAAGAATATCTCTGAGTCGAACAAGGTTTTCTTCAGCCTGAGCGAGTCTTTTAAGGCTGTCGCTTCGTCTGTATCTGTAGGCTGAAATACCTGCTGCTTCTTCCAGCATATCACGGCATTCCTTAGCCTTACCGCTGACCATATCAGCGATTTTGCCCTGTGAAACCATTGAATAGCCATCTCTGCCGAGACCTGTATCCATAAACAGCTCGTGGACATCCTTAAGTCTTACACTTTCACCGTTAATTTTGTATTCGCTTTCACCTGAGCGGTAGTATCTTCTTGTTACGGTAACCTCGTCGGTGTCCTTATCAATGGAACGGTCGGTATTGTCGAGTCTGAGTGTTACCTGAGCGAAACCGTGAGCCTTTCTGACTTTTGTACCGTCGAAAATAACATCTTCCATTTTAGAGCCGCGAAGACTCTTGGTTGACTGTTCACCGAGTACCCAACGAACGGCGTCTGAGATATTACTCTTACCGCTGCCGTTTGGGCCGACTACTGCTGTTATGCCCTTTCCGAAGGTAAGGGTTGTCTTTTCGGGAAATGACTTAAAGCCTTGCATTTCAAGTGCTGTTAATATCATATTTTACCTCCCACTTCTATTTCGTATTTTTTCATATTCTCGTTTTGTTTTATCTTTAAAATATAGCCCATTTCTCTGAGCTTTTGTGAGTTTGATTTCTTCTGACCTGACATCATTGAAACAAATGATGTGCCCACTGTGACTGTTATATCACCCTTGGGTGTACCCTGCCGTTTTATTTCAGCAAGAACTTTTTTCAGGTAAATTCTGCTCTCGCAAATTTCACGAAAAGCAGGATGATAAGCACCTGCAACGAAGCCCTCTTCCACATTACCGCCTGAGTGAAGTCCCACACGGATGACTCTGATGTTATTTTCGTGGAACATCATAAGAAGCTCACTGCATATTTCCGCTGCCTCTTCCACTGTCTGAGGCTTATATTCACCTGACTTATAAAGTCTTTCAAGCTCCGTGTTTTCAAGCACCACTGTCGGATAAATCCTTGCAGTATCAGGTGACAAAGCTATAAGCTTTTTGGCTGTCTCAACAGCTGTTTCATCTGTATCGCCGTAAAGTCCCGTCATCATCTGCACGCCGAATTCAAAGCCGTAAGCTTTGATGAGCCCTGCCGCTTTCACCACATCTTCTGCACTGTGACCGCGGTTATTGAGCCTTAACACTTCATCGTCCATACTCTGACAGCCGAGCTCTATTGATGTCACACCGTAAAGCTTCAGAACATCTAAAATCTCTTCGCTGATACAATCGGGTCTCGTTGAAATTCTGATGCCTGCAAATAAGCCATTGTCAATATACATCTTTGCTCTCTTAAGAAGAGATATCATATAATCTCTGTCGATTGCAGTAAAGCTACCACCGAAAAATGCGATTTCACCTTTATTACAATCGGCACTCCTGAGAGCTGTTTCAACGGCTGAATCTATATCGTTGATTTCGAGCCTTTTAGTCTTACCAGATATGGTCTTCTGATTACAGAAGCTGCATCTGTGAGGGCAACCCTCATCTGGTACGAAAAGCGCAACATTTATATGCTTCAACTTTTTATACCCATAAGCTCGAGAGCTTGTCTTGCTGCTTCCTGCTCGGCAAGCTTCTTGCTCCTACCGATACCGCAGCCCATAACATTGCTGTTGAGTCTTACCTCAACCTCAAAGCGCTTGTCGTGGTCAGGACCGCTTTCGCCTACGAGCACATAAGTCAGATGCTCGGCAGGATTCTTCTGGATAATCTCCTGAAGCTCCGTCTTATAATCCTTGAATGAAAGTTGTTTGGCGGCTGCTTCTTTAACAAAATCAAGCACAAACTTTCTCGCGTTCTCAAGACCGCCGTCGAGATAAATAGCACCGATAACCGCCTCAAAGGCATCAGCTAAAATGCTGGCTCTGTTTCTGCCGCCTGTGTGCTCCTCACCTCTGCCGAGAAGTATGTATTTGCCTAAGTTTATTTTCTTGGCAAAGCTCACGAGGGATTTTTCGCAGGCACAGGCCGCTCTTTTTTTTGTCATCTCGCCCTCGGGCAAGTGGTTGAGATTGTGATAAAAGTACTCTGCCGTAATTACGCCGAGAACACTGTCGCCGAGAAATTCGAGTCTTTCATTGCAGTCGCGTGAAAGCTGTTTTTCATTGGCGTATGACGAGTGAGTCAGTGCTGTTTCGAGATATATTCTGTTTTTGAATTGGTATCCGATGACACCTTCAAATTCTGTAAAATTCAAAATCATAACCTCCCTTGGAGATATTCTTTAAGGTCGTCGAGACCTCGCTGAGATAAGGCGGCATATCTTTCCTGCTTATCTCTTATCTTGGGCTCAATTGGCGGAAGTACGCCGAAGTTTGCGCCCATAGGTTGGAAATTCTTCACACTTTCGTCGCTGATGTATCTTGAAAGTGCGCCAATCATTGATGTTTCGGGAAGCACGAGAGTTTCCTTACCCTGAAGCCCTCTGACCATATTGATGCCTGCCATAATTCCCGAAGAAGCAGATTCCATATAACCCTCAACGCCTGTTATCTGACCTGCGAAGAAGAGATTGTCTCTGCCTCGGAAGCTGAAGTCGCCACCCAAAAGTCGGGGTGATTCGATAAAGGTGTTTCTGTGCATTACGCCGTAGCGCACGAAATCTGCATTTTTAAGAGCAGGAATCATAGAGAAAACTCTCTTCTGCTCGGGAAATTTAAGGTTAGTCTGAAAGCCTACAAGGTTAAACATACTGCCTGCTGAATTTTCTTTACGAAGCTGTAATACTGCCCAGGGTCTGTGACCTGTTTTCGGGTCTCTGAGACCGACAGGCTTAAGAGGGCCGAAGCGCATTGTGTCTTTTCCTCGTGAAGCCATAACTTCAATAGGCATACAGCCTTCATAGACATCTTTTCTCTTGTCAAAAGAATGTAAATCAGCACTCTCCGCGTTTATAAGAGCATCATAGAAGTTTTCATATTCCTCTTTATTCATAGGGCAGTTGATATAGTCACTTTCTCCTCCGCGCTCATATCTTGAAGCAGTGAAGGCGCTTTCCATATCGATGCTCTCAAGAGTAACAATGGGAGCCGCCGCATCAAAGAAGTGAAGTCCGTCACCGCAAAGGGAAGCGATATCGTCGCTAAGACTATCGCTCGCAAGAGGCCCTGCGGCAACGATAACATTGCCCTCGGGTATCTTTGTCACTTCCTCGTGGATGACATTTATTTTCGGATGGTTTTCTATTCTTTCGGTAATAAGCTGAGAGAAAATATCTCTGTCAACTGCCAACGCACCGCCTGCGGGTACCTCGGAAAGGTCTGCACATTCCATACAGATTGAACCGAAAATTCTCATTTCGGCTTTGAGAAGACCTGCCGCAGACTCGAGGCGCTTTGCCTTAAGAGAATTGCTGCAGACAAGCTCTGCAAGAGTGGACATATGATGAGCAGGTGAAAACTTCACGGGTTTCATCTCGTATAAGTCGACCTCATATCCTGCATTTGCTACCTGCCATGCAGCTTCAACACCTGCAAGACCGCCCCCGATTACAATTACTCTTTCGCTCATCATTTTTTCACCTCTCAATGAAGCTTTGCTTCAATTCATGGCGTCAGCCAATTCATGCATTTATGCAATTCATGGCAAAGCCAATTCATTATTATTTTTTATTCTCGCTCGCCGCGGGGCATTACTTTTTCCTATTGCGGAAAAAGTAATCAAAAACGCGATTTGATTTATTCGCCCTTTTTCTTCTTTGTTGCGGTTGCCTTATATCCGCACTTTTCGTCAAGACAGCTGAGCACTGAGCCCTTGCCCTTGAAAAGTGATTTGCCGCACTTGGGACACTTCTCGTTTGTAGGCTTATCCCATGTCATAAAGCTGCATTCGGGCCACTTGTCACAGCCAAAGAAGGTGTAACCTCTCTTTGACTTCTTTGAGATTACCTTGCCGCCGCATACGGGGCAGGAAGCATCTGTTTCAACCACACAAGGCTTGGTTGTTTTACATTCGGGGTAAGCGGGACAAGCAAGGAATTTGCCGAATCTGCCCACCTTGACAACCATCATCTTGCCGCATTTTTCGCAGGGGATATCTGTGATATCTTCCTTAAGCTGAATCTTCACGCCCTGCATATCGTCTTTAACTCTCTGAAGGTTAGCCTCGAAATCGTCGTAGAAGGTGTGAAGCATCTTGATGTAATCCTCTTCACCCTCGCCTACTGCGTCGAGATTGCTTTCCATCTGAGCAGTAAACTTGACATTTACGATATTCTTGAACTTCTCTTTAAGGAGATTTACTATAGCCTCGCCAAGCTCTGTAGGAATGAGCTGCTTTGACTTGCGGCTGACATATTCACGCTTGACGATAGTTGAAATAATTGTTGCATAGGTACTCGGTCTGCCTACGCCGTTTTCTTCGAGAGTCTTGATAAGTGACTCTTCGGTGTATCTTGCAGGAGGCTGAGTAAAGTGCTGCTGCTTGATAAGATCCTTGAACTTGAGGGCGCTGTCTTTGCTGATGCCCTCGGGAAGCTTTGAGGTTTCGTCTTCATCAACGTTATAGAGTACTGTGAAGCCGTCGAACTTGACTGTGTAGCCGCTTGCAGTGAAGAGGCAGAATCTCTCTTCGCTTTCACCTGCATTTTTGCTCTTGATTTCAAGCTTTGTTGTGTTCTGCACACAGGAAGCCATAAGTGAAGCCACAAATCTCTTCCAGATAAGTGAGTAGAGCTTATACTGTTCTGCTGTAAGGCTTGCCTTGATGCTTTCGGGTGTGATTGCAACATCTGAGGGTCTGATAGCCTCGTGACCGTCCTGAGCATTGCTTCTTGATTTATAATATCTTGGCTTTTCGGGAATGTACTTTTCACCGTAGTTAGCTCTGATAAACTTGTCGGTTGCCTGTCTTGCTTCTTCTGAGATACGAAGTGAGTCAGTTCTCATATATGTGATAAGACCGGTTGAGCCGTAGCCGGGAATATTGATACCCTCGTAGAGCTCCTGAGCTACCTTCATAGTTCTTTCAGGGCGCATACCGAGCTTTCTTGAAGCTTCCTGCTGCATAGTTGAAGTGATGAACGGAGGCGCAGGATTCTTCTTTCTTGTGCCGTTTTTGAGTGAGCTGATATAATAGTCAGCGCCCTCGAGACGAGCCATAACCGCGTCTGTCTCTGCTTCGGTTTTAAGCTCGATTTTGCCTGTTTCGTCGCCGTAGAATGAAGCTGAAAGCACCTTTCTGCCGGGAAGAGTGAACTTGCCGTCGAGTGACCAGTACTCTTCGGGATTGAAGGCTCTGATTTCGTTTTCTCTGTCAACAATCATTCTCACTGCAACACTCTGCACACGGCCTGCTGAAAGTCCGCGTCTGATTTTCTGTGACACAAAAGGACTGAGCTTGTAGCCTACGAGACGGTCAAGGATACGTCTTGCCTGCTGAGCATTAACAAGATCGATATCAACCTTTCTCGGATTTGCCATACCGTTTTTTACACCGGTTTTTGTAATTTCGTTGAATGTTACTCTGTTAGCTTCACTCAGATCAAGACCTAAAATTTCCGCAAGGTGCCATGAAATAGCCTCCCCTTCGCGGTCAGGGTCAGTTGCGAGAAAGACTTTGTCGCTGTCTTTCACTGCTTCCTTGAGCTCTTTAACAAGTGATTCCTTGCCCTTTACAATGCTGTATTTGGGCTCGAAGTCTTTTTTGACATCAACGCTGAGTCTTGCAGCAGGCAGATCTCTTACGTGACCCTTTGATGCCATTATTACATAGGAGGCTCCAAGATAATTCTTAAGAGTTTTAGCCTTGGAAGGCGACTCCACGATTACTAAATTTGCCATATATATTCACCTTTTCATTAATTTGACTATTTTGTACGGTAACAGTTAGGAGCATAAGCTTCGGCAAAGCCCAATATCTCCAATTCGGTGAGAGCTGCAAGAATATGTCTCACCTCAAGCTCTGAGTTTCTTTTGATCTCATCGAGCTCACTTATACCGTCGGACATTATATTATACACTATCTCTGCATTTTTAGAAATACCTGCAGGAAGATTTTTTATAATATTTTGAGTTTTTTCAGAATTTTTTTCTTGAGATTTGTTTTCTTCAGTAATTTTTTGCTTTTTCTTTTTGGATTTTGATGATATTTTTTTACACTCTGAGGATTTTTCGGAAACACCCTTGAAGGCCTCGCCTGATTTATCGCCCTTAACTCGCTGAGCTTTATCAAGCAGACCGCACTTGGCAAAAATGTTCTCATCTGAGAAAACCGCTTCCGCACCCTCAGTTATGAGTCGGTTTGAGCCATCGAAGTGACCGCTCTTTATATCACCCGGTAAAACAAAAAGCTTTCTTTTCTGTCTTTTAGCGTGATTAGCAGTGCTGAAGGTACCGCTTAGCTCTGCAGCCTCAATGATAACAACAGCATCGGACATACCTGAAATTATGCGGTTTCTCTGAGGAAAAGTATTACGCTCAACGGGAGTAAACGGCGGATATTCACTGACAACTGCGCCCTGCCTTGTTACACTTTTGCGAAGCTGTGCATTTTCAGGCAGATATCCGTATCCGTGACCGCAACCCATTATCAGTACAGTTTTGCCGCCTGCTTCAATGGCACTTTTATGTGCTACACTGTCGATGCCGAGAGCACCGCCGCTGACAACGAGTGCACCGTTTTCGCTAAGGCCCTTTACAATTTCTCTTGCTGCATCTTCACCGTAAACACAAGGTGTACGGCTGCCGATTACAGCAAAAGAGGGACCTTCGTTCAGACACTTATAATCACCTCTGACAAACAGCACCGCAGGAAAATCTTCGATATCAAGAAGTTTTTTCGGGTAATGTTCACTTTCGGGAGTAAGTATCACAAGAGAGTGCTTATCGCAAAATTCAACTATATGCGCAAAATCTTCAGGTGACTTTTCTTTGCATCGATTGAATATGTTCTTTTTGTTCCCGAAGAAGCTTTTCCACTCATCGGGACCTGCTTGATAAAAGTTTTCAGCAGTGTGATATTGCAGGTAAAAATCCTTTAGCTTTGCAGCAGGCTTAACTGCATACTGCAACCACAGCCAATAACATCTTTCGTCCATACTTCACCTCAGCGCATCATTTCCCACATAGTTATGGCTGCCGCCATAGATGCATTGAGAGATTCAGCTCTGCCTAGCATAGGAATTGTTATCTTTTCGCAAAGCTCAAATATTTCGTCGCTTACGCCGTTTGCCTCATTGCCGATAACAGACACAACACCGCCCTGCATATCGCAATGTGTAATTTTTTCGGCAGTGTCATCAGGAGTTGTGGCATAAAGCTTCATACCGTTTTCGCCTAAATAGCTGAGAGTTTCGGCAAGGTTGTCGCATCTGATAACACTCAGACGAAGAAGTGAGCCCATAGCTGCTCTCTGAGCCTTGGGAGAATAAATATCGCATCCGCCCTCGGCAATAACGCCACTGATACCGAGCGCTTCAGCGGTACGGCAGACAGCGCCCAAATTTGCAGGGTCCTGTAAATTTTCAAGAGCAATGTATTTGCCCGAAAAATCTATCTCGGATATGTCGCTGTCCTGCTTCATTCTGCAAAGACAGAAGAAGCCCTGAGAGGTCTGAGTAAGAGCGAGCTTATTTTCCACAAGGTCTGAGATAATAAATGCACTCTTTGATTTTTCGGCAATAAAATCCGCATCTTCCCTGAATCTTTCATAAGCACGGGCACTGACAAAAAAGCTGTCGATATGGTACCCCGTAACTGCGGCATCACGGCAAAGACGAAGTCCCTCTAAAAAGAACATGCCTGTCTGGCGTCTCGTCTTGGCAGATGAAGCAATTTTCACCGCTGATTTTATTCTTTCGTTGCTGACGGAATCTATAGAAATCATAGTATTTTCCTTTCCGTGACATATCATTAAATTCAACAAAATTTATTTGATTTAATCATAGGTCACAAGTTAAAAATAAGGTTAAAAAGTGATATTTTATGCCAAAATCGCCTGCATATTATATCGCTTTAAAAACACAAATACGCCCGAGAAAAATCTCGGACGTAAGTTTTAAATTAAAGAGCAGCCTTAGCTTTTTCTGTGAGAGCTGTGAATGCTGCGGGGTCTGCGATAGCGATTTCTGAGAGCATCTTTCTGTTGAGATTGATGTCAGCCTTCTTGAGACCGTTCATGAATGTTGAGTAGTTCATGCCGTTAGCTTTGCAAGCAGCTGAGATTCTTGTGATCCAAAGACGACGGAAATCTCTCTTCTTCTGCTTTCTGCCGATGTATGCATAGTTACCTGACTTCATAACAGCCTGCTTAGCTGTCTTGAAGAGGCTGTGCTTTGAGCCATAGTAGCCCTTAGCGAGCTTTAATACTTTATTTCTTCTCTTGCGAGTCATCATTGCGCCTTTAATACGAGCCATGATTAAATACCTCCGTTGTTATTAAATTGATTTAGATGGTGATATTATTTGTAAGGGATAAGACGCTTGATCTGCTTCTCGTTTGTCTTATCAGCAACAGTTGTCTGACGAAGACCTCTCTTACGCTTTGTGTTTTTCTTAGTAAGGATGTGTGACTTGTTTGCATGGTAGCGGATGGGCTTACCGTTCTTTGAGAGCTTAAAACGTTTCTTTGCACCGCTGTGTGTTTTAATTTTAGGCATTGTTAATTCCTCCTATTACTTTTTAGGCTTTGGAGCCAAGAACATCATCATTGATTTACCTTCGAGTTTTGCAGCTTTTTCAACTACGCAGAACTCAGCGCAGGCATCGGCAAAGTCTTTCATTGTGACAAGACCGTTTTCTGTGTGAGCCATTTCACGGCCTCTGAATCTGATTGAAACCTTAACTTTGTTGCCGCTTGTGAGGAAGCGTCTTGCATGGTTTACTTTAGTTTCAAAGTCGTGGGTGTCGATACCGAGTGAAAGACGGATTTCTTTGATTTCAACAACATGCTGATTTTTCTTTGCTTCCTTTTCACGCTTTGTCTGTTCAAAGCGATATTTGCCGTAGTCCATAATCTTGCATACGGGGGGAACGGCATGAGGAGCGATTTTTACTAAATCCAGGTCTTTTTCTTCGGCAATTCTTAAAGCCTCATCCGCTGACATGATACCGAGCACTTCACCATCACCCATGATTACTCGAAGTTCCTTATCGCGGATTTCCTCATTGATTTGCATTTCTTTGATAGCGATGTTCATACACCTCCAAAATATTGCGTGGCTTTTCGCCATAAAAATCAAAGCGTGAACGCAGTAACGTTCACGCACCAATACACTAAAGAATAGTCTATTGACCTTACCGAAACCTTATTCGTAAGGTGAGAACGCATAGCTGCTCTGCTTTGTTGTGCAGATATATTATCACAAAGGCATCGGTTTGTCAATAGTTTTTTTGAAGTTTTTTATATAAAATCCTAAAAAGCGCAGAGGGCACTCCCCTGTGTTATCTTTTTTATATATCGTTTCGGATAAGGTCTTCAAAGGTTTCACGCTTGACCGCAATATAGTCCTCACCACCCGAGAGCATAACAACAGCAGGTCTCGGTACACGGTTGTAGTTTGAAGCCATTGAGTAGTTATAAGCACCTGTTGTGCAAACAGCAACAATGTCCCCGCGTACGGGCTTTGGCATCATAACATCAGGCTGAATGATATCTCCGCTTTCACAGCATCTGCCTGCAACATCAGCCTTAAAATTACACTCCTCGCCCATTTTGTTAGCAAGAAGCACGGTGTACTTTGAGCCGTAAAGAGCATAACGAGGATTATCTGTCATACCGCCGTCGATTGAAACATAGTTCTTATATCCTGTGATTTCCTTGATAGTACCAACACTGTAGAGAGTCATGCCTGCATCGGCAACAATGCTTCTGCCGGGCTCCATAAGCACTCTGGGCACAGGAATCTCAAGCTTTTCGGCAATATCCTTAATGTGCTTTGAAAGAGTTTCAATGTTACCTGCGATATCCATATAAGGATCAGCATCTGTATAGCGCACACCGAAACCGCCGCCCATATTGAGAATCTCAGCCTTTACATTATATTTATGGTACATATCAGCAAAGAACTTAAGCATAATAGTCGCTGCTTCAAGATAAACATTACCCTCTTCGTTAAACACCTGAGAGCCCACATGGCAGTGATAGCCAACAATCTGAACATTCTCAAAGTCCTTGGCTTCTTTAACAAAAGCTTCAGCCTGACCTGTTTCGATAGCAATACCGAACTTAGAGTCAACCTTGCCTGTTGCAACTGCAGCATAAGTGTGAGGGTCAATGCCGGGAGTGAGTCTGAGAATAACCTTCTGTGTTATGCCTCTCTCGCCCGCAAGCTCATTGATAGCCTCAAGCTCGCACATATTGTCAACCATAAAGTGACCTACACCGCTATCCATTGCAAAGCTTATATCAAAATCAGTTTTGTTGTTGCCGTGGAAGTAGGAATTTTCCATAGGAAAGCCTGCTTTTACAGCTGTTGCAATTTCACCCGAGGAAACAAGGTCAATGCCCATATTTTCCTCTTTCATTATTTCATAGATTCTCTTGAAGCAAGCCGCCTTACTCGCAAAGACAGGGAAGCTGCCCTCACCGAAGAAGTCAGCCATAGCCTTTTTATAGATACGGCAGTTATCACGGATTTTGTCCTCATCCATAAGGTAAAGAGGTGTGCCGTATTTTTCTGCAAGTTCGGTTACATCTCTGCCTGCAAAAGTCAGATGCGCACCGCTTACGCCGATATTTTCACATAACATAATATTTCGTTCCTTTAAGCTGTATTTTAAAGCATATGAGCAAGAAGCTCGTCTCTTGTCTGAAGTGAGAGCTCAGCAGGAGCAATATCAAATACGCTCTTGCAACCGAAGTCACCTTTTTCGCTCATACGGTAAACTGCTCTTGCATATGCTGCGAGTACACTGCCGGTAAACTCGGGGTTTGAGTCAAGAGTAAGCTTATATTCGATTACCTGGCTGTGACAGTCGTCTTTACCGGTTTTACCTGTTCTGATAACACTGCCGCCGTGAGGAAGCTCGCTGTGCTTTTCTTTCATTTCTTCCATTGTGATGAAAGTTACGGTTGTATCATAAGGTGCGAAGTATGCAGGCATATTGACAATTTCGTCTCTGATTCTGTCTTTGTCAGCACCGTCTTCTGCCACAACATAGCATTCTCTCTTGTGTTTTTCTCTGGCAGTAAGCTCAGGTGTTTCGCCGTTTCTTATTCTTTCCATAGCCTCTTCCACGGGTACTGTGTACTGTCTTGCATCTACAACACCCTCAATGCGTCTGATAGCGTCGGAATGGCCCTGAGATACGCCCTTGCCCCAGAAGGTATAGTCGCTTCCGTCAGGAAGCACTGCGCAAGCATAAAGTCTGTTAAGAGAGAACATACCGGGGTCCCAACCGCAGGAAATAAGAGCAGTTGTTGAGGCTTCCTTTGCCTTCTTATCAACATTTGCAAAATGAACAGGTATTGAAGAATGATTGTCGTATGAGTCAACAACATTGAAATGCTCTGCAAGTGAGGGTGTCATTTCGGGCAGGTCAGTCGCACTGCCGCCACAGATAATCATAACATCAATTTTATCCTTCCACGCCATAATATCATCTGTTGACACTACGGGTACATTTTCAGTTTCAATCTTGAGAGAGTCAGGATTTCTTCTTGTAAAGACAGCAGCAAGGTCCATATCAGGATTTCTCTTTACTGCATCTTCAACGCCTCTGCCGAGGTTACCGTAACCGTAAATACCTATTTTCATATATAAACAACTCCTTAGGTTACTAAATAAAATAATGATTTATTATAGCACCTCTTTATTTTCAATGCAACATATATAATAGAAAAAACTCAAAAAATCAACACCTAAACCACAAAACAGCCACCCTTAAAGGATGGCTGCAGTATTTTACCAGGTAATATCATAAATAAACATCTCATTGAGAAGTCTTGCCGAGCCGTCAATTGTTTTGCTGAAAACATCCGCATTGACAACTATATCGATTATAATGTGATGAGTAATTGAGAGAACCTCATCGGTTTCGGGGTTGTATACACAGCTGTAAACGTGGTCACGGTAATATAAGTCGAGAGTGTTGAGTGAAATGCCGGGAATCTTGGCAATAATACTGTCTACCTCTGCCTTGATGTCAGCAAATGCCATAGGTTGCATAACAGCGCCGTGAGCCGATACGGGCACAAGAGTATCAGCAGGAGTCGGCTCGGGATTTACTTCTTCTTTAAGTGAGAAGGAAATCTCATATGTACCGTCGCCCTTATCCTCGCACTTTGCCCACTCAACTGCATCATAATCTGTCAGAGCACAGCCCTTATCACTGCCGTGGATAGGCATATCATTGAAAATTTCTTCTGCACCTGCCGGTCTGACGAGGGTTTCTGCCTCA
>JAGBSR010000128.1 GCA_017631745.1 Clostridia bacterium
AATAAGGAGGGAATATAGAATGAGCAGAAGTCTTAAGAAGGCACCTTTCGTAGAAGAAAAGCTCTACGCAAGAATTTGTGCTATGAATGAGAAGCAAGAGAAAAAGGTTCTCAAGACCTGGTCTCGCGCGTCTACAATATTCCCTGAGTTTGTAGGACACACGATCGCCGTTCACGATGGCAGAAAGCATGTTCCGGTATATGTTACCGAGGATATGGTAGGTCACAAGCTCGGCGAGTTCGCACTTACAAGAACATTTAAGGGCCACGCAGGCTCCAAGACATCCAACAACGGTAAATAATGCAGGAGGAAAGAATCAACATGGAAGCAAGAGCAACGCTTAAATATGCAAGAATCTCCCCCCGCAAGGTAAAGATCGTTCTTAACCTCATCAGAGGAAAGGATGCGGGAGCAGCAATGGCAATTCTGAAGAACACTAACAAGAGTGCTTCTGAATACCTTGTAAAGCTTTTGGGAAGTGCGGTAGCAAACGCAGAAAACAATTTCGATATGGATGGCTCTAAGCTCTACGTCAGCGAGTGCTTCGTTTGCGAAGGACCCACTCTCAAGAGAATCATGCCCAGAGCAAAGGGAAGCGCAGACAGAATCCTTAAGAGAACATCCCACATCACAGTAGTAGTTAAGGAAAGAAACTAAGAGAAGGAGGTAAGAGCTAAATGGGACAGAAAGTTAATCCCCACGGTTTGCGTGTTGGAGTAATTAAAAACTGGGATTCGAGATGGTTCGTTTCCGACGAGAAGTTCGGTGACACACTCGTATCTGACTACAATATCAGAAAATATCTGAAGAAAGAGCTTCAGGCTGCAGGCGTTCCTAAGATCGAGATCGAAAGAGACAGCCAGAGAGTACGCGTGTTCATCCACTGCGCAAAGCCCGGTATCGTAATCGGCCGTGGCGGCTCGGAGATCGAAAAGTACAAGACTGAACTTCAGAAGATGGTAGGAATGCCCGTTGCCCTCAACGTTGTTGAGGTAAGACAGCCCGACCTCGATGCTCAGCTCGTTGCAGAGAATATCGCAGCACAGCTCGAGAGACGTGTGGCTTTCCGCCGCGCAATGAAGATGGCGATCAGAAACACCATGAGACTTGGCGCAAAGGGAATCAAGATTTCCTGCAGCGGCCGTCTTGCAGGTGCAGAAATCGCAAGAACAGAACACTATCATGAAGGAACAATTCCGCTTCAGACGCTCAGAGCCGACATTGAGTACGGTTTCTGGGAAGCAAATACAACCTACGGTAAGATCGGTATCAAGGTATGGATATACAAGGGTGAAGTTCTTAACGAGGTAAACAGACAGTCTGCAAACGCACCCAGAGACAACAGACGTAACGATCGCCGCGACAACAGAGGTGGCGAGAGACGCGGCCGTCGTCCCGAGGGCGCAAGAGGCGAAAGAGCTCCGAGAGAAGGAGGACGTAAATAATGTTAATGCCGAAGAGAGTTAAGTTCCGTCGTGTTCAGCGCGGCAGACTTAAAGGAAAAGCAACAAGCGGCAATAAGGTTACAAACGGTTCTTACGGTCTTGTAGCACTTGAGCCTGCATGGATCACCAGCAACCAGATAGAAGCAGCGCGTATCGCAATGACCAGATACATCAAGCGTGGCGGTAAGGTCTGGATAAAGATATTCCCCGACAAGCCTATCACTGAGAAGCCTGCTGAGACTCGAATGGGTTCCGGTAAGGGATCGCCTGAGTACTGGGTAGCAGTTGTTAAGCCGGGTCGAGTAATGTTCGAAATGGACGGAGTTGCAGAGGACGTAGCAAGAGAGGCAATGCGTCTCGCGTCTCACAAGCTCCCCATCAAGTGTAAGTTTATGGTAAAGGAGGAAGCGTAAAATGAAATCTAATAAGTTCGTTGAAGAATTGAAGAGCATGAGCACCGAAGAGCTTAACAAGAAGCTTAAGGAACTCAAGGAAGAGCTTTTTACGCTTCGCTTCCAGCACGCAATCAATCAGCTTGACAATCCTCAGAAGATAGTTGAGGTCAAGAGAAACATTGCTCGTGTAATGACCGTTCTTTCAGAGAAAAACGCATAAGGAGGAATAAGTCATGACAGAAGAAAGAAATCTTAGAAAAACAAGAGTGGGATACGTTGTAAGCGATAAGATGGATAAGACTGTTGTAGTTGCAATTCAGGACAACGTAAAGCACGCTGTTTACGGAAAAATCATCAAGCGTACCTTGAAGGTTCATGCACATGATGAGAACAGCATTTGTGGCGTAGGCGACAAAGTAGAGATTATGGAGACAAGACCCCTTTCCAAGACAAAGAGATGGCGTGTTGTTGAAATAATAGAGAAAGCTAAATAATTTAGCTCCAACAAACCAGATAACAGTAAATACGGCATAAATCGTATTGAATTAGGAGGAAAATAAAGTGATACAGCAACAAACATTAATGAAGGTTGCCGATAACACCGGAGCTAAAGAGCTGATGTGCATTCGCGTATTGGGCGG
Organism: Clostridia bacterium; assembly: GCA_017631745.1. Classification (GTDB taxonomy): domain Bacteria; phylum Bacillota; class Clostridia; order Oscillospirales; family Acutalibacteraceae; genus UBA6857. The sequence continues at coordinate 2,482 of JAGBSR010000128.1, forward strand.
AACAGGCCGCAGATACGCAAACATTGG
>JAGBSR010000129.1 GCA_017631745.1 Clostridia bacterium
CCCAGAAGACGTGTATATGTAGGTTGAGGTTTCGGCGGAGGCTGCTTCAGTGTTGTTGTTATAGCTTTATTTTTCATTTTTGGTGCATTCTGGCTACTTTCACCCGCAGACAATATCACTATCAACTGGGGCGATGAAGCAATTAACGGCGTAGTATATGATGAAGGAACTATGCAGGACTATGCCAACGAAAAATATATGAAATACTTTGGCTCATCAAGTGCTGTGGAAGATAATATTCTTCTTGTGTTCCTCACAAACGAAGCTTGCGACGGTTATTATACTATCGCTTGGGTCGGTGATAATGTTGCCGATGAGATAAATACAATGTTCGGCGAATATACCGAATACGGACATGAGATTTATAATAATGTTGACGAGTATTTTGCTTATTCATTAGACAGCGACCTTGCAGATGTCATCACAGTTATGACACAGTACGTCACTGAGTTGGAGCTCGACTCTTCATTTTATTGGGAAAGCGACCGCAGTAATCTCGCTGACTCAAAGTTTGTCAATATGACAACAATGGAGCTGACAACTGAAATCGTACACAAAGCTCTTACTGACTTCACAAACAAGACAGGTATTCCTATGGTTATAGTTGTTGACTCTGCCGAAAGAGTATTTGGTGTTGAAGGCGACAATGTAACAGTCGAAGACCTCAGACCTGCTGAGCCTCAGATAAGCATAGCGAAAACAAATCCCGTTTTACTCATAACAATCGCAGTTGTAGTTGTGTTCCTTGTTGTAATGGGTGGCATTTTCGTATGGACTAAGAAAAAGCCAAAAGCTAAAAAAGGAAAAGAAGAAAAAGATGAAACTCCCCCTTGGGAGCAGTAAAAAGCTTACCCCTGTACCGAAAAAGTACAGGGGTTTATTATTTATACAAGCTTTAAAATATCTTCGGGGGTAATCGCAATATAGTCGGCTCCTGCATTTCTTAGCTCAGCTTCATCACCGTAGCCGTAAAGCACACCGATGGATTTAAGTCCGTTTTCTTTTGCGCCGATAATGTCGTGCTCTCTGTCGCCTATCATCACGGCAGAGTCCCTGCAAAAGCCGTCGCAAAGAGATATTGCATAGGCTATAACATCACCCTTTTTGCTTCTGGATGAATCCATAGAAGCACCCGCCACAACAGCAAAATACTTCTTAAGCTCAAAATGCTCGAGTATTCTCACAGCAAATCCTTCAGGCTTTGAGGTAGCAAGAACTATCTTTTTGCCATCATCATACAAAGTTTTAAGCATATCTTCTATACCCCCATAGACTCTGTTTTCAAATATGCCCGTATCTCTGAAATACTCTCTGTAATAGGCAATAGCCTGCTCCGCCTTATCTTCGCAGAAGCCGTAATACTTCATAAAGGAATCTTTAAGCGGTGGTCCGATAAACTTATAAAGCTCGCGCCTGTCCGCAACCTCAATGCCGTACTTTTTAAGAGCATATGCCACTGAGTTTGTTATACCCTCCCCCGGGTCTGTTAGAGTGCCGTCAAGGTCAAATAAAATCGTATCAAACATTTCTGTCACCTTATCTGTAATATCTGTCGGTCTTTTTAAGATAATCTATGAGCATACCCGGCCAATCGGTCTGAATCATATCAAATCCTCTGTCGGCAAGCCAGCCCCAACCATTTTCTTCGCTTTCGGTCAGGGCAGTGTCGTCACTGTGACCGCCTGCAAGCTGCACCTTATGGCTGAAAACAATAGAGTTTGCCCATACGAGTATATCGTCATGGTGCATTTTCTCTATAAACTCCTCGCTCGCCACCTCGGCAGTGTCCTTTTTAAAGCAGCACTCAACACCCACATAGTTAATATTTCTCTTTTTAAGCTGTTCGTGCTGTGCGTAAGTGTCATTGACAATAGGCATAAACGCAATCTCGGGTGCAAGATTTTCAAGCACATCAAGAACCCTGCCGTCTTTTGTCAGCTTGCTCTTAACAAGCATCTGATCGGTCATTCCATGGCGCTTGATTGCCTTGTAAATCTTCTCAGGGTTTGACCAGAACTTATCTATATTGATATAGCATCTGCCCTTGAACTGCTCTAAAAAGTCGTCAAAATCAGCTATAGGGAACTGAGTCTGTGCCCTGTCGTAATTGACATAGTGAAGCTTTTTAATAAGGCTGTAGGGCAAAGCAGAAAGAAGCAAGGGCTTATTCAGATGCGACAGCTCCATCATAGGATGAAACAAAAACAGCTTGCCGTCGGCACTTGAGCTCACATCAACCTCTATCATATCTGCGCCCTGCTTGAGAGCAATCTCATATGCCGCCATTGTATTGCAGGGTATGTTGCCGCCCGCCACACCTCTGTGGGCAATAATTATTCTGTTTTCTTTGGCTTTTTCTCTAAGGTCAAAATTCATACTATCACCTCAAAATCTATTACCTTTATAGTATAAAACAAAATGTCAGCCAAGTCAACAAAAAGCAGATACCGAAGTATCTGCCTTTAATTTTTTATTCAGCTTTTTTAATTACGGGAGGGTTGGGATCGTTTTCCGCTGTGATGATTTCACCTTTTTCGTTCCAGCTGACTTCGTCGGCATAGTAATAAACATTGCCGTCTTCGTCGATATATCTGTCCTGAAAATATCTGTAAGCATCTTCCTGCGCCAGTAA
>JAGBSR010000130.1 GCA_017631745.1 Clostridia bacterium
CCAAGGAAGTTGCCATTGAAATGGAAATCGGCGGGAAAACCGTAACACTCGGTGCCTGCTGTAAGGGCTCGGGTATGATTCATCCAAATATGGCAACTATGCTTTGCTTTATGACAACTGACTGCAATATCAGCTCTGCTTACTTACAGAAAGCCCTCAGCGAGGTTGTAAAAGATACCTTTAATATGATTAGTGTTGACGGCGACACATCAACAAACGATATGGTCTGCATTATGGCAAACGGCAAGGCTGACAACGCCCTTATTGATGAGGACTCTGCCGATTTTGATACCTTTAAGCAGGCTCTCAGGGCTGTGTCAATCAAGCTTTCACGCCTTATTGCAGGTGACGGAGAGGGTGCTCAGAGACTTCTTGAGTGCAATGTTACAGCTTGCACAGACGAAGCAACAGCGAAGAAAATTGCAAAGAGTATTATCTGCTCATCACTTGTAAAAACTGCAATGTTCGGTGCTGATGCAAACTGGGGCAGAATTCTCTGCGCTATCGGTTATACCGAGGGCGACTTCAAGGTTGATACTATCGATGTTTATCTTTCATCCTGCAAGGGAACTGTTAAGGTTTGCGAAAAGGGTGCTGGTATTCCCTTCAGCGAAGAAAAGGCAAAGGAGATACTCCTTGAAAGCGAAATTACCCTTGATGTTGATATGAAGCAGGGCGAATACTCTGCTACTGCCTGGGGCTGTGACCTTACATATGATTATGTTAAAATCAACGGCGATTACCGTACATAAGAGGTGTATAAAATGAACTCAATGAATCCTGCGATGAAGGCTCAGATATTGACTGATGCTCTTCCTTATATACAGAAATACTATGGCAAAACCGTTGTTGTCAAATACGGCGGCAATGCTATGATAAACCCCGAGCTTAAATATGCCGTTATGAGCGATATCATTCTTCTTTCGCTCGTTGGCATCAAGGTTGTGCTTGTTCATGGCGGTGGACCTGAAATCAGCGGTATGCTTAAAAAGCTCGGCATAGAGTCTAAGTTTGTCAACGGTCTTCGTTATACCGACAAAGACACTGCCGAGGTTGTGCAGATGGTGCTTTCAGGTAAAACAAACAAAGACCTTGTATCGCTCATTGAAACAGAGGGAGGCAAGGCTGTTGGTCTTTGCGGTATTGACGGCGGAATGATTAAGTGTGTTAAAAAAGACGACGACGGCTTCGATTACGGCTATGTTGGTGAAATAACAGAGATTGACCCTGCACCGATTGCAAAGGTACTCGAAGAAAGCTATATACCCGTTATTGCTACTGTGGGTATTGATGATGAGGGTCAGGTGTATAACATCAATGCAGACACTGCTGCGGCTGAAATTGCAGCTGCTCTCGGTGCTGAAAACATCATCACTCTCACTGATATTCCCGGACTTCTCAGGGATGTTAATGACCCGACAACTCTTATAAGTGAAATTCATGTTGACGAGGTCGCATCGCTTATTGACAGCGGTATTATCTCAGGCGGTATGATTCCCAAGATGCTCTCTTGCGAAAAGGCTGTACGGTCGGGTGTTAAAAAAGCCGTTATGATAGACGGCAGAGTACCGCACTCAATTCTTATTGAAATGTTCTCAAGCGAGGGTATCGGTACCCTTATGACAAAGTGAGGAAAGATTATGAGTAATTTTGAAATTTTAATGGGTCAGGATAAACAGTATGTTGCCAATACCTACGGCAGATTTCCTGTTGCAATTAAAGAGGGTAAAGGTGCTCTTTGCAAGGATTTTGACGGCAAGGAGTATATCGACTTTTCAAGCGGTATAGGCGTAAACTCTCTGGGCTTTTGCGATGAGGGTTGGGTGAGTGCCGTAACTAAACAGCTGACCATTCTTCAGCATATTTCAAATCTTTATTATACCGAGCCTTGTGTAAACACCGCAAAGCTTCTTTGTGAAAAGACAGGTATGAAGAAGGTCTTCTTCTCAAACAGCGGTGCCGAAAGCAATGAGGGCGCAATCAAGTGTGCAAGAAAATACAGCTTTATGAAATACGGTGAGGGCAGGAGCAAGGTTATTACCCTTATCAATTCCTTCCACGGCAGAACTGTGACAACTCTTGCTGCAACCGGTCAGGATGTCTTTCATAAGTATTTCTTCCCCTTTACAGAGGGCTTTGAGTATGTAGAGGCAAATAACATTGAAGCTCTAAGAAACGCTCTTGACGGAAGTGTATGTGCCGTTATGATGGAGCTCATTCAGGGCGAGGGCGGTGTAATGCCTCTTGATAAGGAATATGTAAAGCAGGTAAGAACTCTTTGCGATGAAAAAGATATAATTATGATTGTTGACGAGGTGCAGACAGGTGTCGGCAGAACAGGAAAGCTTTTCTGTTTTCAGAACTATGATGTGGTGCCTGATGTTGTTTCTGTTGCAAAGGGTATCGGCGGCGGTCTTCCTCTCGGCTGTGTGATGTTCTCTGAGAAAACTGAGAATGTACTCGTTGCAGGTGACCACGCTACAACCTTTGGCGGAAACCCCGTAGCTACCGCAGGCGCAGAATATATTCTTAAGACTATGGACGAGGACTTCCTTTCTGAGGTTGCAAAGAAAGGGGAGTACATGAGAGAAAAAATTCTCACTATGCCCCATGTTGTCGGTATAGACGGACTCGGTCTTATGATGGGCATTCGTCTTGACGAGAGCATAATCAGCTCCGATGTTGTGAAAAAAGGCATTGCTAACGGTGTGCTTCTTCTCACTGCAAAAGCAAAAGTCAGACTTCTTCCGCCTTTGAATATCACCTATGAGGAAATAGACAGAGGACTTGATGCTCTCGGTAAAGCATTAAGTGAATAATTTGTCAAAACGGATGTAATTTTTTAATACATCCGTTTTGTTTTTTATTGAAAATATAAAAAGAGTATGCTATAATTACTAAGAATATATTTAGTTTGGGGTAATATACCCTTTACTGTGAAAAAAGGAGAACACTATGAAAATCAGTCTGAACGGTTTATGGAAATTTAAAAACACAACCGACACGAATTGGTTTGATGCGACAGTGCCCGGCTGTAACTATCTCGACCTTATGAACTGCGGTCAGCTTGCAGACCCTTTTGTAGGTCTTAATGAGAAAAACAGCTATTTTGTTGCCGAAACCGATTGGGAGTACACAAGAACTGTTGAGCTGTGTGCTGAAGATCTTGACCATCAGGAGGTTTATCTCAAATGCGATATGCTTGACACTCTCTGTGATGTTTTTGTCAACGGCACAAAGATTGCTTATACAGAAAACTGTCACATCAGATATGCTTTGAAATCAAGAAGCACCTTAAGGCAGGAGAAAACACCTTCAGCTTTTTATTCCATTCACCCGTTAACTATGTAAAAAATATTGCAAAGTCAAGACCTGTACCACCCAATGCAAACGGTCAGAACGGTGTCTGCTTTGTCCGTAAGCCTCAATGCCATTTCGGTTGGGACTGGGGTCCCGTGCTTCCACCTTCAGGCATTTCGGGCAATATTTATCTTGAGAGTGCGGACTCTGCCGAGGTAACTGAGGTTATCACCGTGCAGAAGCACTACGATAATAAGGTTGACGTTGATGTTAAGACTGTTATCAGAAAGCTTGAAGACAAAGACATCACTTGCTTACTTACTCTCACTTGCCCTGACGGCAGTGTACAGACCATAGAAGCAGACAAGGGTGTATTTACCGTTGAAAATCCCGAGCTCTGGTGGACCTATGAGCTTTCAGGTAAAGATAAACAGCCTCTCTATACTGTCAAGGCTCAGGCTATATCCGACGGCAAGGTGCTTAGCGAGAAGGAAATCAAGATCGGTCTTCGTACTATTCGTCTCGACAGAAGCCGCGATAAGTGGGGTATGAACTTCCAATTTGTACTCAACGGTGTGCCTGTCTTCGCTAAGGGCGGTAACTATATTCCCTCAGACAGCTTTATCAATCGCTTTGACGATGTAAAGCTCAGGGAAATGATTGAAGCTGCAAGATTCTCAAACTTCAACATTATCCGTGTATGGGGCGGCGGCTTCTATGAGAGCGACGAATTCTATAACCTGTGCGATGAGATGGGTATTCTCGTATGGCAGGATTTCGCTTTTGCATGTATGCCTTATCCCTTCTTTGACGAAGCTTTCCTCTCTAATGTAAAGAACGAAATTGAAAGCAATGTCAAGCGTCTTCGCAATCACGCATCTCTTGCCCTTTGGAGTGGTAACAATGAAATTGAGACCATGTCCGGCGGCTGGATGAATATGAGAAAATACATAAAATGGACAGAGATTTTCTTCTATGATATTCTTGAAAAAGAAATCAGAAAATACGATACTGTTACATCATTTATTCCCGGTTCACCCTGTGGCAGTGCCTATGGAGAGGGCATCAACAGCGACAATGTCGGTGACACCCACCTCTGGAGTGTATGGCACGGTATGGCTTCAATGAAGGAATACAGAAACAGAATGACCCGTTTCTGCAGTGAATTCGGCTTTGAAAGCTTACCTGATATCAAAACCGTAAGAATGTTTGCCGAAGAAAAGGATTACAGTCTTTCAAGTGAGGTCTTCACCAACCATCAGAAGTGCGGCAGCGGTAACGATAAGATGCTTTACTACATCCGTTCAAGATTTAAGCTTCCCGCTAAGTTTGAAGATTTCATCTATCTCTCACAGGTAACTCAGATGGAGTGTATGAGTGATGCAACAGAGCACTGGAGAAGAAACAAAGGACGTTGTAACGGCGCCATTTACTGGCAGTTCAACGATTGCTGGCCCGTATGCTCTTGGTCAAGTATCGACTACTACGGCAACTATAAGGCTCTGCAGTACTGCGCAAAGCACTTCAATGCCCCCTTGAGCGTTTCGATTGAAGATACTGCAAACAATCTTAAAATATATGCACTCAACGACCTTAACGAAAGCAAAGACATCACAGTTTCATATGAAATATTCGACTTTGCTAAGGGCGTTATTTCAAAGCAGGAAAAATCCCTCACAGTTGACAAAGTCAAGAACGAAATTGTATTTGACATGTCTATGGATGAGCTTAAGAAAAAATATAACACCGAAACAACAGGCGTTATTGCAAAGCTTATAAGCGA
>JAGBSR010000131.1 GCA_017631745.1 Clostridia bacterium
GGACAAAGAATATCTCTTGTGCTTGCAAACATAGTGATACGACCCAAGTTTTCGAAGGTACCGTAAATTGGACTTGCCATAGGGTCGTGAACATCTCTGTTACCTGCCCACATACGGCCTACAGCAGCAACGCCATCGCAGTCAAGCATAGGATCATGGGGGTCAACTTCTCTAATCTCTTCGTTATCCATAGATATATCCAACCAAGGTGAAAGGAGAATAATTTCATCCGGCTGTAAAACTTCGGGATAATTATCTCTGAGAAGCTGTGCCATTACAAGAGCCATACCGCCACCTGATGAGTCACCCATAAAGACTAGCTTTTTCACATCTTTGGTTGCAACGCAATCAAGATAGAACTTCATAACTATCTCATAAGATTCCTCGCAGGTATATTCGGGAGTCTTGGGATAAACCGGCATTAACACAGGACAGTTCACTTCCTGCGAAAGTTTGTTGATAATGCGCCAATGATATTTCAAGGGTTGGTTGAGATATCCGCCACCAGGATAATAAACTATGAGGGTATCTGAAGATACTTCCTCGTTGAAATGGTAAACCTGCATACCGTGTTCATAAGAATCGTAATAGGGAATATCCATCTTAACGCTTTTGGGTTTGAGATAAGGTTCTGCTACCATAGGCTCTTCTGCTGCAAATGCCGCTACCGGTTCAGCCTCATTTTCGATTTCCAAAGCCTGAGGTTCAATAGCTCTTGCTAAAGCCACGGGCTGTTCTGGCACTTGCTCAGCATAAGCAGCATACATAGCCTCACGGTCTATAACATTCATATAAATTTCGATTACCGTTGCCACGAAAGAACGATGGTAAACCGCATGTGATATCACAAATAATGACACCACCAAAACAACAACACATATCAGTGCTGTTGATATTACTTTGTGTTTTTTCATAATTTTCTCCATATTATATCTCTCCATACAATTTTGTATGTTAAAATCTTATAACACATTTATGAATAAACCGAAAACGAAATATTAGCCTTGTATTAAGTTTGCACAAATTAATATACAGTAGTTGATTAATTTTAGTCAATTGTTGTTAATTTTCTTAATCGGATTTATACTAATATAAAAACAACAGTTGTATAACGCCCTTTGACCGGTCAACGTAAAATACAACTGTTGATTTTTGTTATGATTTTTTTGTAAAAAAGCTTTTTACTGCTTATACTACTGCTACTGCTTCTACCTCACAGAGCACACCCTTAGGAAGTGCTTTTACAGCAACACAGCTTCTCGCAGGAGCAGATGTGATATATTTTGCATAAACCTCGTTGAAAGAAGCAAAGTCACCCATATCAGCGATGAAGCAGGTTGTCTTTACAACTTTGTCAAAGCTTGTGCCTGCTTCTTCAAGTACAGCCTGAAGGTTAATCATAACCTGCTCAGCCTGAGCTGTTATGCCCTCAGCATCAACATTGCCTGTTGCAGGGTTGATGGGAATCTGACCTGATGTGAAGAGGAAACCGTTTGCCATAATAGCCTGTGAATAGGGGCCGATAGCAGCAGGTGCTTTGTCTGTTGAAATTTTCTTAAGCATAATTATTTCTCCTTATATAATAATTTTATAAATTGTTGTGCCGCTCTCGGTGAACGGCTACCTTTTGCAAGTGCAAATGCCTCTGCTTTGATTTCAAGCTCTTTTTCATCCATATCAAGATTGTCTCTCTTGGCGAGCTCGTGAACTATATCAAGATACAGCTTCTTATTCGGCTTTGAGAAGTAAACGACAAGACCGAATCTGTCAGAAAGCGAAAGAAGCTCCTGAACAGTATCACTGTGGTGTACATCGTCCTCGTGGCCTCGCTCAGAGAATCTCTCTTTAACGATATGTCTGCGGTTGCTTGTGGCATAAATAACAGCGTTTGAAGCCTTGGCACTTGCTGAGCCCTCAAGAGCCGCCTTGAGCATACTGAAGCAATCGTCATTCTTATTGAATGAAAGGTCGTCGATGAAGATGATGAACTTAAGCGGGTTATCAGCAATTCTGCCCATAACGTGCGACAGGGAGAAAAGCTGATCTTTTCTAAGCTCAATAAGTCTGACACCCTTATCGAAATAAGCATTTGCAACTGCCTTTACAGTTGATGACTTACCCGTACCTGCATCGCCGCAAAGAAGCACATTCTGCGCTGATTTGCCGAGAGTTAGAGCCTCGGTGTTGTCCATAACCTGCTGTCTTTCTTTCTCATAACCGATGAAAATATCAGTCGTGATATCGTCGGCAGCCTCTACGGCAACAATCTCGCCGTTTTCCACTCTGAACATACCTGCTGTAGCGAAAATTCCGTAGCCGTAACGTTCAATGTGGTTGAGTCTTTCTGTGTACACTGCCGAGAAATCCACCTTTTTATTTTCAAACTCGGGAATGTAACCGCTGTAGGAAGTGCCCTCAAAAAGCTCAGCGCAGGTAAGAGATGTGAGATATGAGAAGAGCTCCAGCTCCTTCTCTGCATTTGCCTTTATCGAAGCGGAAACCTCTTTGTTTTTAGCCACCGCTTTGATATATATATTCTCGTCTTCACAAACAGCCTTCTCTAAAAAGGCAGAGAATGAACCGTCGTGGATACCGAGAGAATTTATAAATTCGCCGTAACAGCTGAGCTTCTGACAAATATCATCTGCTTTCAGAAAATCGAGAAAAGCTCTCATTTCTTTTTTATCGAGGATGCCTCTGAAAACACTCAGTGCTGAGATACGACAGGATAAAAGTTTTAAATCCATTTTTATCACTCTTTAAAATTTATTGATTATAGCACCCTTGTCAGCTGAGGATACCATTGTGCTGTATCTTGCGAGACAGCCCTTGATATCTTTTTTGATTTTAAGCTCAGTTGTTTCCTTGCGCTTTGCAAGCTCTTCGTCACTGATCTTAAGCTCAATTCTGTACTCGGGAATGTTGATTGAAATAATGTCGCCGTCTTTTACATAAGCGATAAGACCGCCTCTTACAGCTTCGGGAGAAACGTGACCGATTGATGCGCCTCTTGTCGCACCTGAGAAACGACCGTCTGTAATAAGAGCAACGTCTTTATCAAGACCCATACCCGCAATAGCTGATGTGGGTGAAAGCATTTCTCTCATACCGGGACCGCCTGCGGGGCCTTCGTAACGGATAACAACAACGTCACCCTTGACAATTTTACCGCCGTAAATTGCAGCGATACAATCTTCTTCGCTGTCGAAAACCTTTGCGGGGCCTTCGTGTACCAGCATTTCTTCAGCAACGGCACTTCTCTTAACAACACAGCCGTCGGGTGCAAGGTTACCCTTAAGCACAGCGATACCACCTGTAGCTGAGTAGGGATTTGATACAGGTCTTATAACACTTTCGTCCTTGTTGACAGCATTA
>JAGBSR010000132.1 GCA_017631745.1 Clostridia bacterium
AGGAAGAGCAGGAACGGTGCAACGCTGTTGAGGTTGGTGACGAAAGCACAACAATCGGCGGTATCTGAGGTAAGGTTGTAATCGTAAAAGAACAGCACCTTATCATTGAAACAGGCGCTGACAGAAACAGAATGCAGATCACTCGTTGGGCTGTTCAGCAGAATGTTACAGCTACTGAAAGAGTTAAGTCTGAAAGAGAAGCTGCAAAGGCTGCTGCTGAAAAAGCAAAGGCTGAAAAGAAGGCTGCTAAAGGCAAAAAAGACGCTGAATAATCAGTAATAACAAGACAAGGTCTCTCATATTCATTTAACAGATGAATTATGGGAGGCTTTTTTATTATGGAAAATTTAAAGCCAAAATTAAAGAAAAAGCGAAGCGAAAACGATAAACTGAATACATTTATCAGAATATTGATTGTGGGCTCGCTCATTTACATGGTTGTTTTTCTGTTTGTTTCTTTAATATCTTTAATTGCAGATGTTCCGAGGAAATTTGATTTACCTATAAGTCTGTTGACCTTTGCGCTCAGCAGTTTTCTGACAGGCTTTTATGCAGGATTGAAAAATCGTCATATGGGTCTTGTTACGGGGATGATTTGTGCCTTGCCGCTGAATATAACTGTTATTATTGCATCGTTGATTTCGGCAGAGTTTAAGGCAGATTTTATGACGATTATAACTGCCGCAGTGTTAGCTGCAGCATCAGCTGCAGGCGGAATTACGGCAGTAAATATCAGACGCAGGAGATAGTATATTGAAAGTTAGTGCAGTGATAAGCAGACCCGATATCAGAATTGACAGTACAAACAAATCGGCAATAGTATCAGGTGCGGTTATTTCAGCCGGTATAATTCTCGGTGCCGCTTTATATGTATTTGCAAAAGACAGCTTAACAGGCGATTTGTTTGATTATTTTATAAGCTTTTCGGTTGATTTTTCAAATAAAAATAAGCCCGAAATAATTTCAGGGCTTATTATGCAAAATATTATATATTTTGTTTTGATGCTAATTTTCGGCACAAGTGTTATAGGTTCTCCTGCCGTGTATTTTCTGAGTTTACTGAAAACCTCAGGACTCGGTTTATTGATAGCTTATATATATGATTGCTATGCTCTGAAAGGCATAGAATATTGCCTTCTCGTTATGTTTCCAGGTAAGTTCCTGCTAATTTTCGCAATGGTACTTCTCACTCAGAACTGCAGTCACATGTCGACGGGTATCTATCAGTGTATTAAAAATACCGAAAGCAGGGGAGCGGACATAAGAAAATTTTCTGCCCGCTCGGTTCTGATACTGATAATACTTTTAATTTCAAGTCTTGTTGACTTTGTTGCTTTAATCAGTTTTTCTTCGCTGTTTGATTTCAGCTGATCAGTCTTTCTTTGTCTGATTGCTCAATGGGTTTTTCTTTGCAGCGTCGCGAAGCTGTTTGTTTTCGAGATGTGTATAGATTTCCGTTGTAGAAAGCTGTTCGTGACCGAGCATATCTTTTAAGATAAGAACATCAACTTCGCCGTGCTGATACATAAGAGTTGCCGCTGTATGTCTGAGCTTATGTACTGAATAATGCTGGCCGCTAAGGCCTATTTCCTCAAGATAATGATAAACCATTAGCTGAACCGCTTGTCTGCCTATACGCTTATTGAGTCTGCTGATAAACAGAGCTTTTCTATCTTCGCCTTTAAGTGAGCCTGTGGGCCGAACGGTAAGATAATCCTTGAGTGCTTTTATGCAGGCTTCGTTGAGATATACAATGCGTTGCTTGCTGCCTTTACCTGTAACAATAAGAGTTTCATTTTCAAAATTAACATCATTTACATTCAGACCACAAAGCTCGGCAAGACGAAGTCCGCAATTTAGAAAAAGGGTCAGGATGCAATAGTCACGCTCTTTATTTTCGCCCTTTACGCTGTTTAACATAGCAATACTTTGCTCGAGAGTGAGGTATTTGGGTAGTGCCTTTTTAGGTGGAGCAACCTGCAATTGTGCGGCAGGGTTATGATCGATATAGTTCATTTTTTCTGAAACATACTTGAAAAATCCGCGAATTGAGGAGGCTTTGCGAGCTCTTGTTTTTGTTGAGTTTGCGCGGTCTGAACTGCAAAATATTAAGAAATTGTTAATGTCTTTCAAGGTGATTTCAGAAAGATATTCAGTGTCAATATGAGACAGGTCGTAATTTTTTCTGTCCTGACCGGGGGAGAGGGCAGTATCGTAATTTTCAAGATAACAGAAAAACAAATATAAATCAGTTATGTATTGTTCAACAGTTGCCTTTGAGCGCGCCTTTACAATAAGCAGCTCACTGATATATTCATCAACCGTTGGCGGTAAAAGCTTTCTGTCGATTGAATCTGCCATAACATCAACTCCGAATCATAATTATAATTTAATATCACTGTATCTACTATACAAAATTTCCGTAAAAAAGTCAATAACTAAATTATTTTGTATAGTTCATTCTTTGTTATATATTCTGTATTTATATAAGGTAGACCATCGGGGGATAGATATTCTTAGTTCAATGGATAGCTAGTTCTTATTATACACTTATTTTGCCGTGCGAAATTATTTGTTAGCTCGGTCAATGCGGTGTTTCATCCATATTATTGGATTTTGTGCTTATCTGGTTTAATTTGCTGTTTTATATTAAATTTGCCGTTTGATAGATTTTTTATAAATGATGTACGGGTCATTTCAAGAATTTCTATTAAACGGCATTTTTTTAATTTTTGCAAAATGATACATACATCGTTTTAAAAAATTCTGTTAAATTGAAAAAATTAGTTTTGGTGTGAATATAGGATCGATTTGCAAAAAAATCTAAAAATATACTGGATGAAAAATATTTACTCAGATAATAAATTCAAACAGTTGAAATCATAACTTAAATCATTAAAATATAATAAATGTATTAACTGATTATTCAATACATTTTAATTAAACAAGGATAATCAGATGATTTATATGCAGGCCTTGATTTGTTGAAAAGCTGTCTATATAAGATAAATTCCATAACAAGTCCTCGCCTTAACTAGGCAAAATATTAATTTTGTATAGTAGATAATATAATTGTCAGTCAAGGTGTTTTTTACTCGCCTGTGTTGTAAAATGAAAAAAATTATGATAAAATACATTGAATTATTAAATTAAGGAAAATGTTATGCAGATTATTATTCAAAACGGCATTGTAGATTTATCAGGTGAGCCGGTATTAAAAAAAGTTAATATTGAAATCAACACCGAAAGTAAAATCGGTATTGTCGGCAGAAACGGTTGCGGTAAAACAACCTTACTCAGACTGATTGCAGGTGAACTTCAGATTTCAAAAGATAGCCCTGAAGCAAACAGCAATTTTATGGTTTCGGGTAAGCCGGTTATCGGCACTCTCAGTCAGATGACATTTAAAGACAACAGTGTCTCGTTGGTAAATGAAATAAGAAGCGCTTATCAGCATATCATCGATATGAAGATGCGTCTTGATGAGCTCCAGCTTTTAATGAGCAAGGAAGAAAATCCCGATGCAATCAATGAGTACACTACCCTGCTGGATATTTTTACGAACGAAGGCGGATTCTATTTTGAAAAGGAATATGAAGCTGCTATCAAGCGATTCGGCTTCAGCGAGGAAGAAAAATTCAAGCCAATTTCCGATTTTTCAGGCGGTCAGCGAACTAAGATTGCATTTTTGAAGCTTCTTCTTTCTAAGCCTGATTTATTGCTTCTTGACGAGCCTACAAACCACCTTGATGTGGATGCTGTAGCTTGGCTCGAGGAATATCTTTCAGGTTACAAAAAAGCTGTTGTAATAGTATCTCACGACCGTATGTTCCTTGATAAAACTGTTAAAACAATATATGAAATTGAGTGCGGTAAGACTTATAAATACAACGGTAATTATTCTGAATTTGTAGTGCAGAAGCAAAGTCTTCGTGAGCAGCAGGCAAAGGAATATGAGGCTCAGCAAAAAGAAATTGCACGCCTTAATGAGCTTGGTGAGCGATTCAGATATAAGGCAAACAAGGCTGCCATGGCGCAATCCAAGCTTAAACAGCTTGAAAGAATGGATTTGATTGAGCCTCCAGAAACCTACGATAACCGTACCTTTAAGGCGGCGTTTCAACCAACCGTGCGCTCTGTTAATGATGTTTTGTCTGTCAGGGACCTTGCTATCGGCTATGACAGAGTGCTTTCAAAGGTCAGCTTTGACATTAAACGAGGTGAGCACATTGGTATAATTGGCGGTAACGGTCTTGGTAAATCAACTTTGCTGAAAACTCTGGTCGGTGCTGTCCCCTGCCTCAGTGGTGATTTTATAATCGGCGGCAGTGTTAAAATCGGATATTTTGATCAGCAGATGGCTCAATATTCGAGCACGGATACTGTGCTTGATGATTTCAGAAATGAATTCCCCTCTTATAATGATTTTCAGGCAAGAAGCGCCCTCGGAGCATTTCTTTTCAGCGGTGAAGATGTATTTAAAACTGTTGATATGCTTTCAGGAGGCGAGCGCGTAAGACTTGCACTTTGTAAAATTTTCGGCAAGAAACCTAATTTTCTCATACTCGACGAGCCTACCAACCATATGGATATTCTCAGCAAAGAAGCTCTTGAAGATTTACTTGTAGACTATGAGGGTACTTTGATATTTGTTTCTCATGACAGATATTTTATCAAAAAAGTTGCACAGCAGATTTTATCCTTTGAGAACGGCGAAACTAAGTTTTACCGCTTCGGATATGAAGAGTATCTTGAAAATCAGGCGCTCCCCTCTTCTGAAGCGCAGAATGCGGTTAAAATCGCTGAAAAAGCTCCTAAAAAGGTCTTTACCACCCCGCTTAAGGAAAAATCACGGCGTGAGAGAGCTCTTAAAAAAGCGGAGGAAAATGTTGCAAGACTTGAAAAGGAAATGTCGGCAATTGAAAAGGCGCTTGCCGACGAAAATAATCAGAGCGACTATATAAGACTCGGCGAGCTTCAGAATGAGCTTGTCCGTGTTTCGGCTGAGCTTGAGAGTGCTATGCTTTCCTGGGAAGAGGCTGAGTCACTTCTGCAGGAAATATAGTAATTCTATGTATATAAAAAGATAAAGGCATCCATGCGCTGCTTCGGCGTATCGGATGCCTTTTAAGTTTATTCTTTGTCGATGGTTGTGTGCATAAAGTATTTATAACCAAGAGGATTACAGTAAAAGCCGTTGACTCTGTCGCTGATCATATAAACATCGGTATAGTAGTAAAGCGGTGTGATACAGCCTGTTTCCATAAGCATATCCTCTGCAAGGTGCATAAGCTCAAAGCGTAGCTCGGTATCGTTAGTTGCTTTGATTTCGCTGATGAGAACATCATAGGTTGCTGACCAGGATGCATTGTTTGCTTTATAATCGATGCCGTAATCGGTAAGGTCGATACTATAGATATTTAAGTTCTTATGCCCTGCTTTGCCTAACTGCACATCGTTATTTCCTGATGTTGATGTAAACATATCGAGAAATGAGAGCGGATAGTTGTAGTCTGCAATCCAGCCATTTCTTGCAATTGTGTACTCCCCTTCTTTACGGGTGTTGAGGAAGGTATTCCACTCCTGGTTGTTAAGCTCAACATTGATACCGACAGCAGCTAATGCGCCTTGAACATACTCGCCTATTGCCTGATGATTGTCATTGGTGTTATAAATATAGGTTATTGTTGGTACATCGGTAAACATTCCGGTTGTTTCGTCAAAAGTGTAGTATTTTTTCAGAGTATTAATAGCCTGCTGGTAATTAGTTTCAAACGCATCGGGAGAAACATTGTAGTAACCGAAGTATTGATCGCTGTTACCTGATGTCTGATAAAATTGAGTGCCGTCGGGATTGGTAAGACCCTTCGGTACAAATGTTGACGCGGGAGTTTCATTAGCATGGGTAATATTATTTACAATATAATTTCTGTCAATTAGCAGACTTATGGCTTTTCTGACTTCAGCCATAGCTTTACCCGCTTCAATGCTGTTATAATCTGCTGTTTCGGGAAGAAGATTTTCGTTGATATTCCAACAAAGATAGTAGGTGCCTAGTTGCTCGTTTACGGAAAATTCGCTTTCGTAGGTTTCCTTTAACGCTGAAAACTCGTTAGTCGGTACACTTTCGATAAGAAGCCAGTCGCCGTTTCTGAAGTTGGTAAGCATATTGTTGGCATTGTCTGAAAGGTAAAATTTCAGAGTGAGCATTGTCACACTTTCAGCATCGTAATAATCATCGTTTTTTGACATTGTAATAAGGCTGTTATGCTCCCAGGAGGCAAGCTTATAAGGGCCGTTTGAAACATAAGTTTCAGCCTGTGTTGACCAACCGTCATTCGCTACAATATCTTCGCGTACAGGGTAAAAGGTCGGAAAAGCAATAAGCTCATTCCAATAGCTGACCGTATTTGTAAGAGTAACCTCGAGAGTACTATTATCAATAGCTCTGACTGCTAATTCAGCATCGGGGTTTATATAGTTGCCGCCTTCATCGGTTTCCCACATTTCGGCATATCCTACGATTACATCGAAAAGATAGTTGTAATCGCCTGCAAGCTCAGGTGATGCCGCACGGTTCCAGGCAAACACAAAATCAGAGGCTGTAACTTTTTTGCCGTCTGACCATTTAAGGTCTTCTCTCAATTTATAAGTGTAGGTCACGGTGCCGTCTGTATTTATCACACCTTCAGGTAATTCAAGAGCCGCATCAGCAACGATAACAAGCTCTCCGTTTTCGTCTTCTGCCCATTTTGCAAGACCTGCGAAAAGATGAGCAAGCATAGTTGCACCGTCAACTGTTGAATTCAGTGCAGGGTCTATTGAGTCCGGCTCGGAAGCGAGACAAACCGACAGCGCTTCAGTATCTTTATTGTTCCCGCCGCAAGCGGTTAAGGAAAACAGCATAAATACTGCTAAAGTTAAAGCGAGAAGTTTTTTCATTTCAGTATTTCCTTTCCGTGTGTATATTCTTGTGCGATATTAATTAATCTTGTCTGTTCTGTGGCAGGCAACAAAATGTCCTGAGCTTATTTCTTTGAATTGCGGTGCCGACTCACTGCATTGTTCGATAACATAAGGACATCTTGTATGAAAGGGACACCCTTTTGGTGTATTGAGAGGACTTGGTATATCACCGCTGAGTACGATGCGTTTATTGCTTGCAGCGATTTTGGGGTCGGGTACGGGTATTGCAGAAATAAGAGACTTTGTATATGGGTGTAAAGGCCTTGTGTAAAGCTCATCTGCATCTGCTAATTCAACAAGCTTTCCTAAATACATTACGCCGATTCTGTTGCTGATATGTCTTACAACCAACAGATCGTGAGCAATAAAAAGATAAGTCAGACCGAGCTGCTGCTGAAGCTCACTGAACATATTTATAATCTGTGCCTGAATGGAAACATCAAGTGCAGATACTGCCTCATCGCACACAATGAATTCAGGGTTGACAGCCAGACTTCGGGCTATTCCGACTCGTTGTCTCTGACCGCCTGAAAATTCGTGAGCATATCTTGAAGCGTGTTCTGTGTTAAGACCGACACGCCATAGCAGTTCATTAATTTTTTCGTCGCGCTCTTTTTTATTTTTGTAAAGCTTGTGAATATCAAGAGGCTCGCCGACAATGTCGGAAATTGTCATTCTCGGATTGAGGGATGAATAAGGGTCCTGAAAAACCATTGTTGCCTTTTTTCTGAAATTCTTGAAATCCGATTCATTTCTGACAGGGTTTCCTTTATAGATTATCTCCCCTGCCGTCGGCTTATAGAGACCGAGAATTGTTCTGCCTACGGTTGTTTTACCGCAACCTGACTCGCCTACAAGTCCCAGGGTTTCACCCTTTATTATATCGAAGGTTACATCGTCGACGGCTTTCAGAGTTTTTGATTTTAATAAGCCTTCACTGATATTAAAATATTTTTTTAGGTTTTTTACTTCTATAAGAGGTCTGTTTTTATTCACTGTAATCACCGCCTTTAAATTTGTTTTCCTTGGAAAACTCATCAGAAACGTGCATATTTTTAATGCACATCCAGCAGGATGATGAGTGATTACCGTTTATTATAACTTCGCCAGGCTTTTCTTTAAGACAAATTTTCATAGCTTTATCACACCTTGGTGAAAAAGCACAGCCTTTAGGCATATTTAGAAGGTCAATAGGCGTGCCCGGAATAGGCTTGAGCTTTGATTCTGATGCAGAAAGTGACGGTATGGAGCGGATAAGGCCTTTTGTATATTCGTGCTGCGGATTATAAAATATCTCTGAGGTTGTTCCACGTTCGCATATGGAGCCTGCATACATTACAAGCACTTCATCACACATCTGAGCAACAACACCCAGATCGTGCGTTATCATAATTATAGACATTCCGAGATCGTGTTGTAATTTTTTCATAAGCTCAAGTATCTGCGCTTGAATTGTTACATCAAGAGCTGTTGTGGGCTCGTCTGCAATAAGAATATCGGGCTCGCAGGCAAGTGCCATTGCAATCATAACCCTTTGCCGCATACCGCCTGAAAGCTCGTAGGGATACTGCTTCATACGCTTTTTCGGCTCGTTTACATTAACAAGCTCAAGCATTTCAACGGCTCTGTTGTAGGCTTCTTTTTTACTGCGGTCAGTGTGAAGCAAAATTGCTTCTGTCAATTGATATCCGATTGTAAAGGTCGGATTAAGTGATGTCATCGGGTCCTGAAAGATGAAGGATATTTTGTTTCCTCGTATATCTTTGATTATATTTTCATCAGCGCCGATAAGCTCCTGAGAGTGAAGCTTGACCGAACCGCTGATTATTTTGCCTTTTGGTGAGAGTATCTGCATAATTGAATATGCCGTTACTGACTTACCTGAGCCTGATTCACCTACTATCCCGAGCACCTTACCCTTTTCAAGAGTGAATGAAACTCCGTTTACTGCTTTTACCTCGCCTGCATCTGTAAAGAAAGAGGTGCAGAGATCTTTAACTACTAATATAGACATAGTGTACTCCCCTTTCTTCATTCGCTCAGCTTTGGATCAAACGCATCGCGAAGACCGTCACCAAGCAGATTAAGTGATAAAACGATGAGTGAAATCATTATAGCGGGAATAACTAATCTGTAAGGATATGAGCTTATGCCGTTGAGAGCCTCGGAAGCAAGAGAGCCCAGTGACGGCATAGGCGCATTTACGCCAAGCCCCAGAAAGGACAGATAGCTTTCGGTAAATATGGCGTTTGGTATCTGCAGTGCTGTTGAAATTACAATAACACTTATACAGTTAGGAATCAGATGCTTTCTGATTATCCACATACCTTTTGCTCCTGCAGCTCTTGATGCCAACACATATTCCTGTTCTTTCAGAGATAAAATCTGTCCGCGTATAAGACGTGCCATTGATACCCAATAAAGCACGGCAAAAACAATGAAAAGGCTGATAATATTTGTACCGATTTCAGATAGTGTCGTGTCTTTAATAAGCGGTTTCAGAGAAACATTGAGCACAGAGGAAAGCAGAATAACCATCAGCATATCAGGTAAAGAGTATATTATATCGACTATTCTCATAATTACAAGGTCGGTCTTACCGCCGAAAAATCCCGCAACTGAGCCTATTGTAAGGCCGATAATCAAGACGATTATACTTGCAAAAAAGCCTACGGCAAGTGAAATGCGGGTCCCGTATACAACTCTGATAAAGTAATCCCTGCCGGCAGAATCTGTGCCGAAAATATGGGGAAAGACCTTTTCACCTGCTTCGATTTTTGATTTTTCAGTGTTCCCGTATTCAAAGGGTGCGAGATTATTATATGAAGCGTCAACAGGCATTCCGGGTGTTATTCCAAGCTGAGAATCGTAAGAATAAGGCCAGAAAACCGGAATAAAAACAGAAGCTACAGTTACAAACACAATCAGTATCAAAGATACAGTTGCTGTTTTATTTTTAAAAAGCCGTTTAAC
>JAGBSR010000133.1 GCA_017631745.1 Clostridia bacterium
CTTACGGTGCACTTTATCTTGTCGCCCCTGAAAGGGGAGATGTCACGAAGTGACAGAGGGGTTACAATGTCAGCTCTGCTGACCACCTCAATTCTGAATTCTGCATTCTGAATTCTGCATTCATCATAGTGTGGTGCAAAATTGCGGTCGCGGGTGAAGTTTTATCAAATTTATAAGTTTCTTCCGCAGAGTTACTTGGGTTAAAATACCAACCGCCATCGATTTTATATCTTACCTAAATCGGATATAATCGGAGCGAAGCGACCCTCAGTACAATGTACTTACGGTGCACTTTATCTTGTCGCCCCTGAAAGGGGAGATGTCACGAAGTGACAGAGGGGTTACAATGTCAGCTCTGCTGACCACCTCAATTCTGAATTCTGCATTCTGAATTCTGCATTCATCAAAGCTAAATACATTATGATAATACCACAATATCCGTAATAACGCAAACACTTTGGCAGAAATATTCTGATGTTTTTTGCGGATAATGTTGGTCTGTGCAACGGTATGAATAAATCCTTGTGATTGTTTTTACACATAGTGTTGCATTTTTGGCAAATGTGTTGTATAATAAACTGACTGATTGATTCAGGAGGAATGTAATATGGAAAACAAGCCCGACGGCAGAAGAGTAAGAATGACTAAGCTGCTGCTTAAAAATGCACTTATAGATATTATGAAAACCAAGTCCATTCATCTTATCAGCATCAAGGAAATATGCGAGGAAGCAGATGTAAACAGAAGCACCTTCTATCGCCACTACAATACACAGTATGATCTTTACGATGAGATAATTGACGATATCGCAAAGGATATCGGCTCTATATATAAAAACGATTTCACTACGGTGGATTTCCTTACAAAGGTATTGGAATATATAGAAAGCAAAAGAGAAACTTTCCTTGTGCTTCTAAGCGATAACGGCAAGGTCAGCTTAGGTGAAGCCTTTGTGCTTTTCACCGGCAGATTTATGGACCACAACAACACAAGCGAGCTTGTGACTTATGTTATGGAGTTTATTGCCGCAGGTCTTACAAGTACCATATGGTCGTGGCTCAATAAGGAAAACAGACGCCCCGCCTCAGATGTTGCGAGAATGCTGCACAATCTTATGAATCACGGCATCGGCAGAGTAACAAGGCTGTCGGGTATTATAAAAGAAATGAAGGAACATGAAGCCAAATAACAGAAAAAACAGCGCAGAGAAGGCAAAAGCCAATCTCTGCGTTTTTGTTTATACATTTTCGAGTATCCTTCTGCAGCAGAAAGCGAGTATCAATGCCACGGCAGTGTTCACTGCACTCATAGCAATAAATGCCGCCGAGAGATAAAAGGGCATTACAACAAATACCGCGGTTGCCGCAAATATGCCCGGGATAGAGAAGAGCATAATGAAAAGCAGATAAAAGACAACGATGAGCTTTTTCTTGTCATATTCGCCGAAGACCTTCTGCAAAAGCAGATTGACAGCAATAATGAGAAAGGCAAAGCTGATTCGCGCGAGTATCATTGCCAGAGTATCCGCTACAGTGGCATAGCAGATAAAATATATGGGGATACAGCAAAGTATGCTTTCCAGGACCACCGAGGGAATATCGCTTTTAACCATATAAAGAAGCTTTTTGTATGAAGACTCGGGAATGAGATAGATATAGGGGTAAGACAGCTCCTTTGCCCATCTGCCCGAGGCTATGCTCATAGTCATCATATAAACGCTCAGAGCGAAGACCGCAACGGGCTCGTCGCTGAAAATAAAGCAGGTGACGGTGGTGATGATTATCTGCACAAGAGACACGGTTGAAAGTATAAGCTTGCGGCTGCGTCGGTTTTCTATCTTGTGCTTTTCTGCTATAACCGAAGCACCGACGCCCTTATTGATGCCGATTTTACCCGTTTTAACATTTCTCGGGGCATTCTCAGATGCCTTGCCCTCTTTTCTTGCGGCAATGGCTGAGAAGGAGTTTTCAGTGCTCTTGAGCACATCCTCATAGTAGTCGCTGTTGATAAGAGAAACGGCAACTCTGTAAAGAGCCCAGAAGACAATGCAATAGATAAGTCCGATGATTATTTCTTTCACACTGCCGTCTATTGCACCCGAAACAGCATAGGCAATCACACCGCTGACAGGGAAGAATTTTGCAGTAAGAGTCTGAGTTGCCTGCACGAGATTAGGCAGGGTGATGCCTCCGTTTATATATGCCGTATAAAGAGCATATGCACCAAAGGCGAAGATTACAGCAGTGTAGGCACTTTTGAGAGCCTTTCTTTTTTTGTCGTCAGAGCAGGTCAGAGAGTAAATGACCATAGCCGTCATCTGCGAAAGGAAAACCGTAACACCGTAGCCGATGAGAATATAAACGAGAGTTTCAAAGCCCACCCCATAGGTACTGCAGACAGTGCCCGACTGAAAGAGAATGAAAAAGCCCAGCATAAGCGAACGGCCAAGCTGTTGAATGAGTCCGAAGGAAAGGACAGTATTCTGCTTTAAGGGGGAGGTGAAAATAAGATTGACATCCTGCATGGTGAACATTGACGCACCGTTGTAAAAGCCGTTTTTGCTGATGAGGACAAATATCACACTGTAAAGAGCGAAGATGATTGCATAAAGCTCGGTGATATCTCTTGTGTAATGAGAGGTGTGAGCTGAGCCTGAGGTGACAGCTGAAAAAATGAGCATACAGGCAAACAGTGCTCCGATGATGAGCCTTGCAGGTGACTTTACAAATTCAATGATGCCGTTTTTGGCTTTTCTGATTGTGAGATAGAGCAGCGGCTTCAATTTTTATCACCGCTTTCCGTAATGCCGAAAAAGAGCTCCTCGAGGCTTTCGGTTGAGTCGCCCATAGTCTTTTTTGCCTTGAGCTTACCGCCCACCATAATATAGGCAGTGTCCCAGAAGGTTTCAACGCTGTCGAGCATATGGGTGCTGATGAGCACACTTGCACCGCTGTTTTTAAGCTCCAGGAAGATATCCTTGAGCTGTTTTATGGCGTGGGGGTCAAGACCCACCATAGGCTCGTCGAAGATAACAACCTTGGGTCTGTGCACCAGAGCACAGCAGACAGACAGCTTTTGCTGCATACCCTTTGAAAGCTCCTTGCCAAGCTTGTCTTTTTTATCGAAAAGCTCAAATCTCTTAAGAAGCTCATCACCGTAGCCGTCATCGGTCATATTATAAGCGCGAAGCATAAACTGCAGATGCTCGCCCACAGTAAGCATATCGTAAACCGCAGGCATT
The DNA here is from genome assembly GCA_017631745.1 of Clostridia bacterium. Taxonomy (GTDB): domain Bacteria; phylum Bacillota; class Clostridia; order Oscillospirales; family Acutalibacteraceae; genus UBA6857. Next base: position 3,242 of record JAGBSR010000133.1, read on the forward strand.
TCGGGGATATAGCCGATGAGAGCCTTGGCCTGACGACCCTTGTTGTTCATACCCTCGACGGTGATTTCACCCTCGAATCTGAGAAGTCCCGTGATGCATTTGATAATGGTACTCTTGCCTGCGCCGTTAGGGCCGATAAGCACGGCGATTTCACCGCTTGCGATGTCAAAGCTTATATTATCGTTTGCAAGTACCTTGCCGTATTTCTTAGTAACTGAATTTACTTTTAACATAATTACTCTCCTTGAGAATGCGATAAGGTTATTTTAACATAAAAATTGAAATTTTAATAGTCCAAAAACGATTTTATATAAAATAAAGTTACTTCATAATTCAGAACGAAGAAATACCAACGCAGAGCGCACTGCAATAAATGCAGAATTCAGAATGCAGAATGCAGAATTGCGGTGGTCAGCAGAGCTGACATTGTAACCCCTCTGTCACTTCGTGACATCTCCCCTTTCAGGGGAGACAAGATAAAGTGCACCGTCAGTGCATTGTATGGGGATAGCTGTAATAGCTTAAAGTCGTATATAAAAAATCAAACATACAACGCCAAACCATACGACCATAACAGATTAATAAAATCGACGCAGGTTGGTATTTTAACCCAAGCAACTCTGCGGAAGAAACTTATATATCAGCAGAACTTCACCCGCGACCACAATTTTGCATTCTGCATTCATCATAGTGTATTCTGCATTATAATAAAATCAACCTTATTTTAAGACATAGCCTTGAAAAATAAGGCAAAGTGTGATATTATTAAAATGCTGTGTGAAAACAAAACTCATTAAAGACAAGGAGAAAAGAAAATGAGAGTAATTATAAAAGACAATCCTATCGAAATTTCCCACGAGGCAGCCGAGCTTATTATCAAGCAGATCAATAAAGACCACGGCAGTGTACTCGGTTTTGCAACAGGTGCATCACCCGTTGAGACATATAAGAGAATTATCGAAAAATATAACGAGGGCGAGGTAAGCCTCAAGCATATCACAACCTTCAACCTTGACGAATATGTAGGCCTTTCTCAGGATAACGTAAACAGCTATTACTACTTTATGCAGGATAATCTTTTCGGCAAGACAGACGTTAACCCCGAAAAAATCAACTTCCTTTCAGGTAAGGCTGAAAACCTTGAGGAGGAATGTCAGAGATATTACAACCGCATTAAGGAATGCGGCGGCATCGATATCCAGCTTCTCGGCATCGGTACCAACGGCCATATCGGCTTCAATGAGCCCGGTGATAAGTTCAAGGATATTCCCTTCCCCGTAAAGCTGACACAGAGCACTATCGATTCAAACAGAAAATACTTCGAGGCTGTGGGCGACACAATGCCTGAATATGCTCTTACAATGGGTATCGGCGACATTATGCGCAGCAGAAAGATTATTCTTATTGCCACAGGCGAAAGCAAGGCTAAGGCTGTAAAAGAGCTTGTTGAAGGTGAAGTTTCACCCTCATGTCCTGCAACAATACTTCAGATGCATGCTGATGTAACAATCTTCCTTGATAAGGCAGCTGCATCACTTTTAGGAGAGAAAAAATGAGTTTAGGCGCTATGGAAAAGCTGAAAGTCAGCCCGAAAATCAAAAGCATAGCTGTTACCGAAGAAAGACATATTGCCCTTAAGTGGTCAAAGGTCCCTTTGGCAGAAAAATATGCGGTTAAAAGAGCGACTGAAGCCGGCGGCGAATTTGAGCACCTGACATGGGTGAAGAAATGTGAATTCACCGATGAAACAGCCGAAGAAAACACAACCTATTGGTATAAGATTACTGCCTGGAAAAAGCTCGAGGGCAAGAAGACCTCCACCAAAACAAGCGGTGTCAAGGCGGCGGTTATATCCGATATAAAAGCGCCTGAAAAAATCTCTGTCAGTTCCAAGGGTAAAAAGACAGCCATTGAGCTTAAGTGGAAAAATGCCCAGGGTACCGACGGCTGTATTATCGGCAGAAGAAATGACTTCTTTTCGCAGATTATCCCCGTGGGCAAGGTTAAGGGCGAAAGCTTTATTGATGAGGGTATCGTAACAGGTCAGCCCTATCATTACTGCCTGCAGGGCTTCAGAGACGGCGAAGAGAAAGAGCTTCACGGCAATTTCAGTGCTGAATATCACTGCATACATTTAGACTGCGGCAGAGTCCTTGAGGCAAAGTCAGCTATGGGCAAAAAGGTTAATTTATCCCTTAGACTCGTTGCGGGCGCCGACGGATATATCATCGAAAGAAGCGATAAAAAAGACGGCGAATACACCGAGGTTGCAAGGAGTGAATCGGGCTTTGAGCTTCGTTTTACCGACAAAGCACCCAAGGCCTTCAAGACATATTACTACCGCTGCAAAGCCTATAAAACAGTGGGCGATATTGTTTTTGAAAGTGTGGCAAGTGCACCCAAATCCGTTAAAGTTAAAATTTAATAAAATAAGACTGCTCAGGCGGTCTTATTTTTTTGCAGAAATGCAGATAAACGAGGGCTTTTTTTCAGCAAATCCATTGAAAGAATTTGTGATTTATTGTATAATAAAGATTATTTATTCTCTTAAGTCGGAATCTGCAGATTTAAAGCTCCGACCTGAAAAGGAGACTCTATGAAAAACAATTCATTTGATTGGTTCAAGCTCGACAATGCGGCTAAGATTTTCCCGGGTCAGAACTCGAAATCCTGGTCAAATATCTTCCGTTTATGTGTTCAGCTGAAAAAAGAAATAGACCCGGATATACTCTCTCAGGCTCTTGAGGCAACTCTTGAGAGAATACCCACCTTCAATGTGCGTATCAGACGTGGCCTGTTCTGGTATTATTTCGAGAAAAATCCCAATAAGCCTCAGGTGCTGCCCGATATCAAAAACCCCTGCTACCGTATAAGGTTCAAGGAAAATAACGGCTTTTTGTTCCGTGTTTACTATCTCGGCGACAGAATAAGCCTTGATGTGTACCACGCCTTGTGCGACGGCTACGGCGCTTCAGTTTTTATTTTCACTCTTGTGGGTGAATATCTTCGCCTTTCGGGAGAGGAAATCGACTACAATCAGTTTGTTCTTAATGTAAAAGACAGCCCGAAGCAAAGTGAGGTAGAGGACTCCTACAGCCGCTATGCCGATTCCAAGGTGCCTTATGACAGAAAAGACAAGTGGGTTTATCACGCAAGGGGTACCAAGATGCCTATGCATATGACAAACTTCACTATAGGTATAATGTCTTTTAAAGAGCTTCACGCCGTTGCCAAGAGCTATAATGCTACGGTAACGGAATTTCTTGCGGCACTTCTTATGGATGTGCATTACAGAAAACAGAAAGCCGAAAACAAAAAGCAGCGTGAAATCTGCGTGCAGGTACCCGTAAACCTGAGAAAGGCTTTCCCCAGCGAGACTCTTCGCAACTTCGTACTGTGTCTGAGAGTCAAGATGGACCCCAACTTAGGCGACTATACTTTTGATGAGATTGTCAGAAGTGTATCATTGCAGCTTAAACTTGCCAACGATCCCAAGCTTATCAATTCCCTTATGACTCAGAATATGAAGCTTGAGAGAAATCCCGTGACAAAGCATCTGCCTCTTGTTGTCAAAGATTTGGGCGTAGCAATCGGTTTTCTTATCACAGCAGAGCAGACAACCTCAACTCTTTTGTCAAATCTCGGGCCCATCAGATTGCCCGAAAGTGTTGAAAAGCATATTGAAAAAGCAATACTTTTCACAGGTCCCGGTAAGGTCAACGGTGCAAGATGCGGTGTGGTGAGCATCGGCGACAAATTAGCCTTCAGCTTTTCAAACTGCTATCAGGAAAGCGACATCGAAAGAGAATTCTATACCCGCCTTGTTAAAATGGGTGTGCATGTGAAAATAGAAAGTAACAGAGATTAAAATATAAGGAGAATTCCTATGTCATACTGTGTAAATTGCGGCGTTGAGCTTGACTCGAGCGCCAAGAAATGTGCCTTATGCGGCACTCAGGTTATAAATCCTGCCAAAGCTCAGGAAAAGGAAGAAACTATCGCTCCCTTTTCAGATAATGTTTATGTGCCCAAAACAGTGAAGGCAAGATTTATCGCTTCTCTTGTTTCGGTGATTATGCTTGTGCCGAATATGGCTTGCCTGCTTGTGAATTTTCTCATTCTGCCGGGCAACTTCTGGTCGGTGCATATTCTTTCAACAAGTGCCCTTTTATGGGTAATCCTCGTTTTACCTCTTTTTAAAAAAGCACACAAGACCTATTTTATGTGGGCATTTGATACTGTTGCAGTGGGCGGCTATGCATTTCTTCTGATGAACGCCTTAGATGCTCTTGAGTGGTACACCACCTGCGCTTTGCCCATTACAGTGCTTCTTTCGGCAATGGTGCTGTTTTATATCATATGGGTACGCCGTAAAAAGCGCTCAGGCATATTGAAGGCTCTTGCCCTTTGTGCCGAAACAGCTCTTGCATTTTTGTTTTCGGGTGTGCTTTTATATTTCGCAGGTGTGCCCTACGCCTTCGAAATCGGACTTATAGTTTTCGTATGTATTGTGGCAGTTGTAGGCTTTCTCGCATATTGCTATAAGAGTGAGAGTATGAGAAGCTGGCTGTCGAAGAAGCTTTCAACTTAATGTATTTACAGTACGAGGTTTAATTTTGGATAAATATCAGATACTCAAGGAATATTTCGGCTATGACGATTTCCGTCAGGGTCAGCTCAAGGCAATAGACTCCATCCTTTCGGGTACGGACACTGTTGCAATAATGCCCACGGGCGGCGGCAAGAGCATATGCTTTCAGGTACCCGCTATGATGTTCAGAGGCATTACGGTGGTTATCTCGCCCCTTATATCTCTGATGAACGATCAGGTCAGAGCTCTCAGCCAATGCGGAATTCCTGCGGCATATATCAATACATCTCTTGATGAAAGAGTTATCGCCGAAGTAATTTCAAGGACGAAAGCGGGCAGGTATAAAATATTATATGTTGCCCCCGAAAGATTGCTGACTTCCGGCTTCAGAAGCCTTTGCAACACGGTGGAAGTATCTTTTGTTGCCATAGACGAGGCTCACTGTGTTTCTCAGTGGGGTCAGGATTTCAGACCCTCATATCTCGACATAAAGGAGTTTATAGCTTCTCTTGATAAAAGACCCGTTGTTGCTGCCTTCACCGCAACGGCAACGAAGATAGTCAAGCAGGATATCTGCAGTCTCTTAGGTCTGAGAAGTCCCGAAGAAATAGCAACGGGCTTCGACAGAGAAAATCTCTATTTCGAGGTTGTCAAGGTCAAGGATAAGCTGACGGCGCTGAAAAGATATCTCGACCTTTATTCAGGCAGCAGCGGTATCGTTTACTGCAGTACAAGAAAAAATGTCGATGAGCTTTATTATGAGCTGAAAAACGAAAACATCCCCGTTACAAGGTACCATGCAGGTCTGTCTAAAAACGAGCGCAAGAATAATCAGGACAGCTTCATTCAGGATGAAAAGCCTGTTATTGTTGCAACCAACGCCTTCGGTATGGGTATAGATAAATCAAATGTGTCCTTTGTTATACACTACAATATGCCAGGTGATATAGAAAGCTATTATCAGGAAGCCGGCAGAGCAGGCAGAGACGGCAGCGATGCAAGCTGTGTGCTGCTGTTTTCGCCCTCAGATATAATAGTGCAGAAGTGGTTTATCAACAACGCCGAGGATAATCAGTACCTTGGTGAAAGTCAGCTGCTTCAGCTGAAAAAGCTTCGCCTTGAAAAGCTGCAGCATATGGTGGATTACTGCAAGGGTGAGCTGTGTCTTCGCAATCATATACTCAGATATTTCGGTGAAAATCCCACTCAGCGATGCGGTAACTGCTCCTTCTGCACGGGTAATACCTCAAGTGTGGATGTCACACTTCAGGCTCAGAAGATTTTTTCCTGCATAAGACGCGTAAAGGAAAAAGAGAGCGAGCAGGTGATTGTTGATATACTCAAGGGCAACGAAACCGAGTATATCACCGAAAAGGGATATAACGAGCTGTCTGTTTTCGGCATCATGAACGACAGTGCTCAGTCGCAGATTGAGCTGTATATAGATTATTTCTTCAAGAGAATGCTTCTTTCCAAGGCTGAAGACGGTGCTCTCAGACTCGAAAACAGCGGTAAAGAGGTGCTCTTCAAGGGCAGACGCATAAGAAAGCTTACCGCAAGCAAAAAGGCCAAGGATGAGCAGATTGTCACTCTTGATCTGAGACTTCTCACTCAGCTTAAGATAATAAGAAAAGACCTTGCCAATAAAAGCGGTATGCCCGCCTTTGTAATATTTACCGACAAAACTCTTGAGGCAATGGCGAGATATAAGCCGAAGGATGAAAAAGAGCTTTCACTTATCCCTGGTGTTGGTCAGAAAAAGATGGAAAAATACGGAAAATATTTTCTTGAGCACATCAATAAAGAATGAATTTTCTTGTAAAAGACTTTATAAAGTGATATAATATATAATTATCAAAATTTGAGGAAAGGATTGATTATATGAGCCGTAAACAATGGTACATTCTGCCTTCAGACAAAGAGCTTGCCGAAGATATAACCGAGCAATATGATATTGAGCCTTTCCTTGCCCACCTGCTTGTGTCCCGCGGTATCACCGATGATATGGAGCTTGAGGATTTCTGCTTTGACAGTGCAGAGCTTATCGACCCCTGTGAGCTCAAGGATATGGATAAGGCTGCCAGGCGTATACAAGAAGCTGTTGCAAAGGGTGAAAAGATAGCTGTTTACGGCGACTACGACGCTGACGGTATAACCGCCACGGCTCTGCTTTATCTGTATTTCAGCTCTATCGGAGTAAAGGTGACAACCTATATCCCCGACAGAAACTCTGAGGGCTACGGCCTTAATATGAAGGCAATAAAGAGCCTTTGTGAAGAGGGCATACAGCTTATCATCACTGTTGATAACGGTATCTCTGCCCACAGAGAGGCAGAATATATAAAAGAATTAGGTATGGATTTAGTCATTACCGACCACCATAAGGCTACGGCAGTTTTACCCGAGGCTGTTGCAGTTGTCAACCCTCACAGACTTGACTGCCCCTGTGCATATAAGGAGTATTGCGGTGTAGGTGTTGCCTTTAAGCTTATCTGTGCCCTCAGCGACAGAAGCGGTGAGGAGCTTCTCAGTGAATATGCCGATATCGTTACGGTTGGTACTATCGGCGATGTTATGCCCCTTATAGGTGAAAACCGCAAAATTGTCAAGGCAGGTCTTGAGCTTATCAATCAGGGCGGTAATAAGGGTATCGCGGCTCTCAGAGAGGTCAGCGGTATGAAGGGCAAATATTTAAACAGCACCTCGGTTGCGTTTTCTGTGGTGCCGAGAATAAATGCCATAGGCAGAATGTCTCACGCAGGCAAGGCCCTGAGTGTGCTTATAGGTGAGGATGCTGTCAATAAGGCAAGAGAGATTGATTCCTCCAATGCCGAAAGACAGGAAAAGGAACGCGAAATCTTAGCCGAGGTTCAGCGTCAGATAGACGAAAACCCCGAAATTTTAAATCAGAGAGTGCTTGTTTTCTGCGGTAAAAACTGGCACGGCGGTGTAATCGGTATAGTTGCCGCAAGACTTGTAGGCAAATACGGCAAGCCCTGCTTTGTCATCACCGACGACGGTGAAACAGCCAAGGGCTCAGCAAGAAGCATAGAGGGTTTTTCCCTTTATGATGCCGTGGCGTCAGCTTCGGATTTATTGGAGCATTGGGGCGGTCACGTGTTGGCGGCAGGCTTCGGTATGAAAAGCGAAAACACAGAAAATTTCAAAGAGGCGATTTATGCTTATGCAAAAAGCGTGGAGATGCCCTTTGCTCAGAATATAATCGATTGCCGTCTGAGACCCTCAGCCGTTGATGCGGAGATACTGCCGCTTATTGAGTCTCTTGAGCCCTTCGGTGCAGGTAACCCTCAGCCCATATTCGGTCTTTACGGGGTCAGTGTTGTCAATGTGCAGGCAATCGGCGGCGGAAAGCATATAAGAATCACCGTTAAAAAAGGCGATACAGCCCTTACGGCGGTGTATTTCGGTATGACACCCGACAGATTTCTTTATAAGGCAGGGGATGTTGTTGACCTTGCCGTAAGACTTGAAAAGAATGAATATATGTCTCAGGTGAAGGTTGGCGTATATATCAAGGATATAAGAATGTCAGGCACCGACGACCTGAGATATTTAAAGAGTGTAAGACTTTATGAAAAGCTCACACGAAAAGAAATTCTTACCAAAAAGCAGTGGGAATATCTTAAGCTTGACAGACAGCAGATAGCCGAGGTTTACCGCTATATCAAAAAGTGCGGCGGCTGGTACGGCGACAGTGACCTTTTATGTTACCGCTTAGGCGACGACGGAGCAGGTGCCTGCAAGATACTCACAGCTATAGATGTACTTTGTGAGCTTGGCATTTTCAGAAAAGAAAAAGACGGAGTTTCGGTAGTTGATACAGACAAAAAGGCAGACCTTGAAAATTCCGCACTTTTAAGCTATATCAACAGTATGCAATGAAAGGGGAGAGATGTATGAATGATTATCAGCAGCAGTTTATTGAAATGAAAGCAAAGCTGCAGGATATATTCACAAAGCAGGATATCGAAAAAATCGAGAAGGCGTTACCATTGCCGACGAAGCTCATAAAGAGCAGAAGCGCAGAAGCGGTGAGCCCTATATCATTCATCCTCTGGCAGTTGCGGCTATTCTTGTTGATATGGGTATGGATACGGACTCAATATGCGCCGCACTCTTGCACGATGTTGTGGAAGACACTCCCATCACCGCCAAGGAAATCAGAGAGGTTTTCGGCGAGGATGTTGAGCTGCTTGTTGAAGGCGTAACCAAGCTCGGTCAGATTCCCTTTGCCGCAAGCAAGGAGGAGGAGCAGAGCGAAAACATCAGAAAGATGTTCCTTGCAATGTCAAGAGATATCAGGGTTATCATCATAAAGCTTGCCGACAGAGTGCATAATATGCGCACTCTTAAGTATATGCCTGAGGAAAAGCGCAGATACAAGGCGAGAGAAACCCTTGAGATTTACGCTCCCATTGCTCACCGTCTCGGTATCCGTGCCTTTAAGGAGGAGCTTGAGGATTTAGCTATCAGCTTCCTTGACCCTGTGGCATATGAAGAAATAGGAAAGACCCTCTCAGAGCAGGTTGAATCGAGACAGTCCTTCCTTGATAATATCAAAGATGAAATTTTAGAGAGGGTACAGAAAGAGGTGCCCAATGTTCATATCGCAGGCAGAATAAAGAGTGTCCACGGCATTTACCGTAAGACATATATGCAAAACAGAACTATCGACGAAATCTACGACATCTACGCCGTAAGACTCATAGTTGATTCCGTTTACGAGTGCTATTGCTGTCTGGGTGTAATTCACGATATGTTCAATCCGCTTCCGGGCAGATTCAAGGACTATATTTCAACACCCAAGCCCAATATGTATCAGTCACTTCATACAACGGTTATCGGCAAGGCGGGCATTCCCTTTGAGGTGCAGATAAGAACCTGGGAAATGCATCACACTGCAGAGTACGGTATTGCGGCTCACTGGAAATATAAGCTTGGTATGAGCGGCAAGGTGAAGTTTGAGGAAAGACTTTCCTGGATAAGACAGCTGCTTGAAACTCAGCAGGACAGCGACGATGTTGAGGATATCGTTAAGACAATCAAAACCGATTTCGTACCCGATGAGGTTTTTGCCTTCACGCCCAAGGGTGACGTTATTTCACTGCCTATGGGCTCGTGTATTATCGACTTCGCCTACGCCATTCACTCGGCAGTAGGTAATAAGATGATAGGTGCAAAGGTAGACGGCAGAATTACAACTCTTGACCATAAGGTCAGCAACGGCGAAATTATCGAAATCCTTACCAAAAACGGCAAGGGTCCCAGCCGAGACTGGATTAAAATTGCCAAGACCACCTCAGCAAGAACGAAAATCAAGAGCTGGTTCAAAAAAGAAAAGCGCGAGGAAAACATCGCAGAGGGTAAGGCTGAAATCGAAAGAGAGTTCAGCCGCAACCGCATAAATCTCCCCGAAAAGCAGATGATGGAATTTCTCAGTAAGGTTGCCGAAAAGCAGCACTGCAACAGCCTTGATGAGTTTTTTGCCGCTATCGGCTACGGCGGTCTGAGTCTGATGAAGATTATGCCCCGTATCAAGGACGATTACACCAAGCTGATGAAGGAAATGCAGCCCGAAACAGTTGAAGCTGAAGCGCCCAAGCAGCCTGCCGTTAAAAAGGTTAAGAGTGCTGAGGGCATTATCGTTGAGGGTATCGACAACTGCCTTATCAAGTTTTCACGCTGCTGTGACCCATTGCCCGGTGATGATATTATCGGCTTTATCACAAGAGGTCACGGTGTATCAATACACACAAGAAAGTGCTCTAATGTGCCTAAGAACATAGCTCAGGCAGCAGAGCCCGAAAGATGGATAAATGCTTATTGGGATAACAAGGTGCAAAACAGCTACCGTGTAACTCTTGCAATCACCTGTATGAACAGAGTGGGTATGCTTGCGGATGTTTCGGCGGTTATTGCCAATATGCACGTTATGATTCACTCTATTTTCACCAAAGACGGCTCCGACGGCAGATGCACTGTTTATATGACTATCACCGTCAACGGTGCAGAGCATCTCAAGAGCGTCTGCGAAAAGCTCAAAAAGGTCAAGGGCGTATTGTCAACTGAGAGATCAGGCTTGTAATAACCGCGCATTTTTGGTTACTTTTTGTGCGCCAGCAAAAAGTAACGCCACGCGGCGAGCGGCGAAGCATCATATGCACCTTGCGGTGCGAGGATGAAAGGATAAAATATATGAAAGCAGTAATACAGCGTGTAAGTAATGCAAGTGTAACCGTAGACGGCAAAATCATCGGTGAAATCTCTCAGGGCTTTTTAGTGCTTCTCGGTGTAGTCGAGGGCGACACTGAGGCGGAGATGAAGCTTCTTGCAAAAAAGACAGCAGGCATCAGAATATTCACCGACGAAAACGATAAGATGAATCTCTCTCTCGATCAGGTTGAGGGCGAGGTGCTCGTTGTGTCGCAGTTTACTCTTTGTGCCGACACCTCACACGGCAGAAGACCCAGCTTCATTTCATCGGCAAAGCCCGAGGTTGCAGAAGACCTCTATCTCAAATACTGTCAGGAGCTTCGTGAGCTCGGTGTTGAAAAGGTCGCTACCGGCGAGTTCGGCGCCGATATGAAGGTGGAGCTTCTGAATGACGGCCCCGTAACAATTATTATGGATACCAATGATTGGAAGAAGTGATATTATGTCTCTCAGTATCAAAGTTATAACCTTCCCGTGCTTTTCGGCTAACTGCTATCTTGTAACCGACAGTCAGACAGGCGAAAGTCTGCTTATAGACCCTGGCTCATACGGCGAAAGACAAAGGGAATATATAAAAGCTCAGGGCGTTGAACAGCTCAGATATATTCTGCTTACCCACGGCCACGACGACCATATGCTCGGCACCGAGAAATTCCGCGATGCCTTTGGCGGTGAGGTTGCCGTGCACTCTGCCGATGAAGAAAAGCTCTCAAGTGAGATGAAAAGTCTTTTTTCTTTCGGCGGTGACGGCAGAGCCTTTGCGTCTGCCAAAGCAGATATCATACTTTCAGACGGCAACAGA
>JAGBSR010000134.1 GCA_017631745.1 Clostridia bacterium
TATCTGTCTTTGTGCTTCCGTAATATCTGCAGGGTGATATCTTAAGCCTTCCGTAGTCCCACTCGGACATAACCGGTAAATCGATATTGAGTGCAGGAACAGAGAGATAACCTATATAACCGTAGCCGTCTATTTCCTTAACTGTCATTTCTTCATCGAAAGGATCAACAACTTCATTTTTCAGTTCTTTTTCAGCTATATCAAGCCTTATGGTCTGTATCAGTGTATCTGCACTTTCCTGAGCTCTTCTGTTTTCATAATTATTGTAAATAAGAAGCCCCATTGCAAAGCCGATAAGCAGAACACCAACAGACATAAGGGTAATTGCTATTTTTCTTTTCATACTGCTTCCTCGTCTTTTTTACCGAAATTAAGCAGTACCCAACCCGCACTGAAAATCAGCAGACCAGCTATAGACAGCACGGGAACCGGCCAGTTAAGCTGACCCGTATCAATAAGCTCTTCAGGCTTGGTTGTGCTTTCGTTTTCGCCTGTGGGCTTAGTGGTTTGTGTGGGCTTGGTGGTACCGTCATCGTCTGTGGTATCCTCGGGAACGGTAGTGTCATCAGGTGAGGTTGTGTCCTCGGGAACAGTAGTGGTTTCATCCTCGTATCCGGTATCGGTATTTGTAATAATAACTGTCATCTGAGACGTTATATACGATACCTTATAACCCTCGGGGACATCTGCTTCAATAACACTCCAGGAGTGATTTTTGTCGAGATTTTCCCACTTGAAGTACCAATTATTTTCTGCACCGAGTATAACCGAATCAGCAATAACACCATCCATAATAAGAGAAACTGTTATCCTGTCGGGAGTTTTTTCATCAGTCTTCCAATATTTTTTAACGCTGATATATATTTTTTCAGCATCCTCATCTTTATCGCTTTCGATTTTAGGTGTAGCATCAACATTGTAGACCCACTTGTTTTGCACGGAATCTTTCATAGGTACCGCAACGATAAAGGGTGTAGGATTAAGGTACCCTTCAGATACACCTGCAGGTACAACCAGATAAGCTCCGCAAGACAGGTTGTCAAAGGTCACCTTGCCGGTGCTGTCGGTGGATTTCTCTATGTAAGAAAGAGATTTCATCTGAGCATAAACACTCAGGTGTATGGGCAGATATGCATCGGAAAAATCGCCCATATCCATACCGTTATTTTTAAATTCATCGGTATAAGTATAAGCTATACCCTCGCCTGAAGCATATGCATAGGCAAAGCGGTAAACCCTGAAAACGGCACCGCTTATGGGCTCCTTGGTTTCTTTATCAAGAGTAGTCAGTGTAATGCTACCTTTTGTGTCCAAAGACACGGCAGAAGTACCGAAAGAAAACAGAGTGATGCACATAACTGTAATAATCAGCATCGCCATAGCTTTTAAAGCTGTTTTATTTTTCATCTGCAATCACTCCTTATTTCTTATTTTTCCTGATTTTCTTTTCTGTTTTTCTTGGTTTTTTTCTTGCCTTTGCCCGATTTGCCGCTCTTAACGAGAAGTACCACCAGAAGCAGACCGAGTATCGGTGCGGCAACGGCAGGGGTTACAAGAAGCGGATCTATCTGATAAGCCTCAGTAATAACATTGATTACTCTGTCGGGCTCGATATTCTCTATACGCGTACCCCTTACAAGCATTCTGTGGGTATTGATGCCGTAGGGTGTGCAGGTAACAAGAGTGCAATAGTCCTCACCGGGGACTATATTGAGGTTGTCTGTTTCGTGGGGAAGCACGATAAGAATCTGATCAACCTGATATGTAATTGTTCTGTCGAGAATTCTGATTGTGAAAACATCACCGATTTCAAGCTTATCGAGATTTGTAAAAAGCTTAGCCGAGGGCAGACCTCTGTGAGCAGACAACACTGTGTGTGTACTCTTGCCGCCGACGGGAAGGCTCGAGCCCTCAACGTGACCGACAGCTGAGTTAAGCACCTTGTCGCTGGTACCGTGATAAACGGGAAGCTGTACCTTGATTTTTTCGATAGTGATATATCCCATCATTCCGTCACCGTTGACATCCAGGGTATCGTAATATTCCTCAGCGATGTTTTTATGATTCATAAACGGGAAGGACATATTTCTAATTTTTTGATTATATTTATCAGCCTTAGCAAAATATTCCGTGTAATCTTCAGGTGTAAGGTCAACTATAAGATCATCATAATTGATAATAGCCTGAGACTGCCTTTTCTCATTCCAGAAATCACTTATGGTAGGATAGAGAAGAACGCAAAGTCCGACGAAAAATATCGCCACAAGTATAATCGTGGAGGCATTTGAGCTTTTCTTCTTTTTTGCAGTATTGTTTTCTTTCATATCAAATCTCACTTTAATAAAATTCTCAACGTCATTGCCGAAACCTCTTTCAGAAACAACGGTCAGAATTTTACACTTCAGGTATCACCCTGCCGACATAAAGTCGGCAGGGATTTATATTACCGTCCGTCAGCTATTAACTGTGGAATCTCAGGATTCTGAGTCGTTGGGTTCTTTATCTTCTGACTCGGAACCGTCTGATTCTTTATCCCTTCAAGCGAATGGAGCCATTCTCTTCTTTGAAACAAGAAGAACGAATGCAGCAACCATAAGGAGACCGCCAACTACATAGAAGATAGTTGTACCGATACCACCTGTTTCGGGAAGGAGACCACCGGTCTTGTTTTCTACTTCGATTGTAGCAGGCTCTTTATCGTTGATTTCATATGTAGCTGTGAGAGCTGCTTCATCATATTCGCTTGTGATGATAACGTCAAGGTCAGCAGCAAGCTTGTTATAACCTGCGGGAGCTTCTGTCTCGTGAAGCTTGTATGAACCTTCGTCAA
>JAGBSR010000135.1 GCA_017631745.1 Clostridia bacterium
TGAAAGGTCGTAACCGTAAAGAGCGTTGTTTATATCTGCGTTAAGGCTTCTGAAACAGCAGGGTGAATAAACCATAATATCAGGGATTGTATTAAGGAAAGCAACATCAAATAAGCCGTGATGTGTTTCGCCGTCCTCGCCCACAAAGCCTGCTCTGTCAATAGCGAATATAATTTTCTGCTTCTGAAGAGAAACGTCGTGTATTATCTGGTCGTAGCATCTTTGTAAAAAGGTGGAGTACACAGCATAAACAGGCTTGAGATTGTTTTTCGCAAGACCTGATGCGAAGGTTACCGCGTGCTCTTCAGCGATGCCAACATCAAAAAATCTGTCGGGATACAATTTACTGAATTGCTTAAGGCCTGTGCCGATACCCATAGCGGCGGTTATGGCACATATAGAGCTGTCATTTTCTGCTGTTTCGCATAATCTTTTGCCGAATGCATCTGAAAAGCTCTCGCCTGAAAGCTTGTACTCTCCTGTATCGACATCGAATTTTGATATTCCGTGAAAGACACTCGGGTCATTTTCAGCGTGCTCATAACCCTTACCTTTTACTGTAATTACATGAAGAACAACAGGTCCGTTGACAGATTTCGCCGACTCAAATGCATCGCAGAGATTTTCAATATTGTGACCGTCGATTGGTCCCATATATCTGTAGCCGAGATCTTCAAAGAAGGTGCTCTGAGTATAGAGCTTGTTTTTTATGTCTGTTTTAAGATTATAAATCTTAGTTGCTATTTTATCGCCAAAAGGAAGCTTTGAAATTACACTTTCGGTTCTTGCCTTAAAGCTGTAGTATTCGGGTCTTGAACGAATAACTGCGAGATATTTTGCAAAAGCACCGACATTTTCGGATATAGACATTTTGTTGTCGTTGAGAACAATTATGTGTTTAGCCTTGCTTCTTCCGCCGTTATTAAGTGCTTCATAAACCATACCGCCTGTAAATGAGCCGTCACCGATTACGCTTATTACATAACCGCTGTCGTTGTTGATTGTTTTAGCTTCAGCGAGACCTAAGCCTGCCGACACCGAAGTACCGCTGTGACCGCTGTAAAAGATATCGTGGTCACTTTCACCCGGACGGCAGAAGCCTGAGATGCCGTCTTTTGTTCTTATAGTATCAAATTCGTTATATCTGCCGGTGAGAAGCTTATGTGTGTAACACTGATGACCGACATCGAAGACGATCTGATCCTTTGGCGAATCGAAAACCTTGTGCATAGCCACGGATAATTCGACTGCGCCGAGATTTGATGCGAGATGTCCGCCGTTTTTTGAAACAGTAGAAATAAGCTTGTCTCTGATTTCTTCACACAGCAACTCAAGACCTTGGAAATCCAAAGTCTTTATATCAGCAGGACTATTAACTTTTGAGAGAATCTGATATTTCATTTTAACCGTCTCTTTTCAGTTTTTGCGTTTAACAAGGCTCAAAGCGAGCTTTTTTAAAAAATCTGCTTCGTCTGCAAAAATATCAAGTGAAGCAATGGCTTTATCTGTCAGCTCATCAGCATATTTCTGTGATTGTTCAATGCCGAGAATCGAAACATAGGTCGATTTATTGCTTTCTGCGTCGCTGCCTATAGGCTTGCCGAGCTCTTTTTCGTCACCGATGACATCGAGGATATCGTCAACTATCTGGAAGGCGTGTCCGAGGTTTTCGGCATAAGAGATTGCGGCATCCTTCTGCTCTTTTGTACCGCCTGCGACCACAACACCGAGAAGTGCTGAGCACTTGATAAGTGCGCCGGTTTTGAGAGAATCCATAGTCTGAAGCACATCAAGACCGCAGGGCTTGTCCTCATTTCTCAGATCTACTACCTGACCGCCTATCATACCGTTTACACCTGCCAGTGAAGAGAGCAATCTGATGGCTTCGACTGCTTTTTCAGGTGATTTTTTTGCCATTTCAGACTCTGCAACAATTCCGAAGGCTCTTGTAAGAAGGCCGTCACCTGCTAAAAGAGCGTACTCTTCACCGTATTTTTTGTGACATGAGGGCATTCCGCGTCTCATATCGTCGTCATCCATACAAGGAAGGTCATCGTGTATGAGTGAATAGGTGTGAATCATCTCAATTGCAGCGGCAAAAGGAAGTGCATCTTCAATGTTACCTCCGCAAATTCTGCAAAATTCCAACACAAGGACGGGTCTTATTCGCTTACCGCCGATGCTAAGAGAATATTTCATTGCATTATGCACGATATCTTCTCCGAAGGTGCACTCTCCTATTGAACTGTCGAGATAATTATTGATAATTTCTATATATTCATTAAGTGAATAGCGTTTATTCATTTGAATCTTCCTCAGCTGTTAATTCTGATAATTCCGTGATTTTTTGCTTTGCACCGTTGAGTGTCTTATTGCAGAATGAAACAAGACCGACACCCTCTTCGTAAAGCTTAAGTGACATTTCAAGGTCATATTCACCGCTTTCAAGGCTTTCGGATATTTCCTTGAGTCTTAATAAAGCTGTATCAAGTGTATACATTTCCATAAATTTATCCTTTCAGTTAAAGGGCAATTTCATCGACTGTGCATCTTAATTCGCCGTCGTGAAGTTTAACTCTGATTTTATCGCCTATCTCGGCGTTTTTGCTTGATTTGACAGGCAAACCGTTATCATCTTCAACTATACCGTAGCCTCTTAAAAGCACCTTTAAAGGGCTTATTGCTTCGAGACGTGCTGCATAGTGGCTGATTGCATTTGTATAGAAATCAAGCTTATTATTGATAGTAAGTTTAATTTTGTCTTCGCAGGCAGTGAGCAGCTGATTGTATAGCTCAACTGTATTCTGAGGGCTGTGCTTTTCGAGAATGTTTCTGCAAGAAAGGAGCCTTAGCTCATATTTATCAAGCACCCTTGCCATGCCGAGCTCTAAGGAATCCAGGCATTTATCAACTGTGAATAATATCTCTCTGCAATCGGGTACGCAAAGCTCGGCGGCAGCCGACGGAGTCGGTGCTCTGAGATCGCTGACAAA
>JAGBSR010000136.1 GCA_017631745.1 Clostridia bacterium
TCATCTCATCTGCAAATTCGGAAAGGCTCTCGAAGTTTTCGTCAGTTTCACCGGGGAAGCCGACGATGAAAGTCGTTCTGATTGTGATGTCGGGAATTCTCGCTCTGAGCTTATTTATAAGTGCAGTGAGGCTCTCTCTGTCGCCACGTCTGTTCATTCTCTTGAGCACATCACCGTCGCAATGCTGAAGAGGAATGTCAATATATTTGCAGATTTTATTCTCGTTTGCCATAGTGTCAATGAGCTCGTCGGTGATTGACTCGGGATAGCAGTAGAGGGTTCTTATCCACTCGATGCCGTCGATTTTGCAAAGCTCCTTAAGAAGCTCGGCGAGCTTTAACTCACCGTATAAATCTATGCCGTATTTGGTGGTGTCCTGAGCAACAACAATCAGCTCTTTCACGCCGTTTTCGGCAAGGCTTTTAGCCTCGGCAATGATGTTTTCCATTTCACGGCTGCGGAATTTGCCCCTGATTTTAGGTATAGCACAATAGGTGCAGCAGTTGCTGCAACCCTCGGCAATTTTAAGATATGCATAGTGAGGCGGTGTTGTGAGTATTCTGTCGCCCTCTAAAGGCAGAGCTGTTTTCGGCGGGAAGATGTTTACCTTTTTGCTTTCGAGTACCTCGCGACATACTGAAACAATATCGCCGTTGGCACCGATGCCCACAACAGCATCGACCTCGGGAATCTCGTTCATTATCTCATCCTTATAGCGCTGAGCGAGGCAGCCCGTAACCACAACAGCTCCCACTACCCCCTCGTCTTTGAGCTGGCAAACCTCTAAAATTGTGTCGATTGCCTCTTTTTTCGCATCACCTATAAAACCGCAGGTATTGATAATCACGATGTCTGCTTCGACATCACCCACAATTTCAAAGCCCGCTTCACTAAGGCGCGAAAGAAGCATCTCTGCATCAACCTGATTTTTCGGGCAACCTAAAGATATCATTCCAACTTTACTCATAATATACCTCGTCTTCTGATTGAAGATTTTCGTTTATCTGTTTCAGGGCGTCACGGATTTCTCCGTAGCTGTAGCCCATTCTGAGAAGTCCGTTTACGGCTTTTTGCACACCTTTTTCGTCACTCAGATATCTGCCGTATTTGCGCTCAATAAGACTTACAAGCTCGTCCTGCTCAAATTCGGTTTCATCAAGGACCTCTCTTATAATTTCTCTGTCAATGCCCTTGCGATAAAGCTCCTGCTCGATGCGCCTTTTTCCGTATCGCTTAAGGGTCTGCAGTTCTCTTACATAGAGTCTTGCAAAGCGCTCGTCGCTGACATATCCGCCGTTTCTGAGCTTTGTTATTGCTTCTTCAGCACCGTCTGAATAACCTTTTTGTGTGAGCTTTGTCATAAGCTCTTTTTCACTGTGGTCGCGTCGGGAAAGCAAGGCCACGGCATAGTTATAGGCTCGGCGTACACTGACAATCTGCTTTATTTTCTGCAATTCATCATCGTCAACTTCTTTTCCGTTATATATGCCCATAGACAGAAAATAAGCTTCGTCGACGGTAAAGCTATACTCACCGTCGACTGAAATATGAATTTTATCCTGTTTTCCTTTTTTATAAGTCAGCTTCATTATTATTCGTCATCATCGTCAACAAGGATGTCAATTTTTGCCCTTACTGAGCCTGCTCTCTTAGCAGGTGCCTTGGGAGCTTCAGCGGCAAAAGGCTTTTCTTCATCTTTAGCCTTAATCTGCTCGCGCTTACTTTCCTGCATAAATCTTTCTCTGACTTTTCTGTCGATTTCGTCAGCGAGATTCTTTTCTTTAGCAAGAAGAAGTTTTACATTGTCTCTGCCCTGGCCGAGTCTTGTCTCACCGTAGGAGAACCAAGCACCGCTCTTGTTGATGATATCAAACTTAACCGCGAGGTCAACAATTTCACCCTCGCGTGAAATACCCGTGCCGTACATAATATCAAACTCGCCCTCTTTAAACGGAGGAGCTACCTTATTTTTAACAATCTTTGCTCTTGTTCTTGCACCGATAAACTCGTTGCCGGGAGCCTTGAGCTGCTCTGTCTTTCTTACATCAATACGCATTGATGAATAGAACTTAAGAGCGCGGCCGCCTGTGGTTACCTCGGGATTGCCGTAAATAACACCAACCTTTTCACGAAGCTGATTGATGAAAATAACAAGTGTGTTTGACTTTGCAATAACTGCTGTAAGTTTGCGAAGAGCCTGAGACATAAGTCTTGCATGAAGGCCCACGTGGCTGTCGCCCATCTCGCCTTCGATTTCAGCTCGGGGTACCAAAGCGGCAACCGAGTCAACAACGATAATATCAAGAGCGCCTGAACGGGCAAGTGCCTCTGTAATTGAAAGTGCATCCTCGCCGTTGTCGGGCTGTGACACAAGAAGTGAGTCAACATCCACGCCGATGCCTTTTGCATAAACCGGGTCGAGAGCGTGTTCGGCATCGATAAATGCAGCCTCACCGCCTGCCTTCTGAGCTTCAGCTATACAGTGAAGGGCAAGGGTTGTCTTACCTGAAGATTCGGGTCCGTAGATTTCGACAATTCTGCCCTTGGGAAGTCCGCCGATGCCTGTGGCAAGGTCAACAGAAAGTGAGCCTGTGGAAATAGCCTCAACATTCATTTCAGTATTCTGACCAAGGCGCATAACCGCACCTTTACCGTATTGCTTTTCAATCTGTGCCAATGCCGCATTAAGGGCGCTGTTTTTATCTGCCATTGTGTTTCCTCCGTGTCGTACAAATGTTCGTTTGAACACATTATACTACAATAAAAATAAAAAATCAACAGTTTTTTTGAATATCTGAAAGTTTTAGGTACAAATAAAAGGACTCTGCTGACTTTTTCCATATATATTGGGCTTTATTTACGATAATATTCTGCATATTGCAACATAAATATAAAATATCTAATTTTTTTTCAAAAAACTCTTGCATTTTATTTTGTTTTCTGCTATTATATTTCAGCATTATGTAGTTTAATATTTTTAAGGAGGTGCGACACATGGCAAAATGTGATTTCTGCGGCAAGGATGTATCCTTCGGCATCAAAGTATCCCACTCACACAGACGTTCAAACAGAACATGGAAACCCAACGTAAAACGCGTAAAGGCTATCGTAAATGGCTCACCTAAGAGAGTTCACGCTTGTACTCGTTGCTTACGTTCAGGTAAGGTTACTCGCGCTATCTGATTTTAGATATGACGGTAAGACTCCCGATTCGGGAGTCTCTTTTCTTTTTACGGGAGCTTTACAGGCAGGTGCAGGGGGCTCAGGCAAAAGCCGACAGGCTTTTGGAGGCGAGCACCGGAGGTGCCCGCCTTGCCGAAGCGAAGCTTCGGCCCTGAGCCCCCCCTCTCCCGTTACGCCAATTTCTTACTAAAAGCTTAAACTTTACCGTTACCTATTGAAA
>JAGBSR010000137.1 GCA_017631745.1 Clostridia bacterium
AAATATTTTGCCTATTGGGAAGGCACATATCCGGGTATGGATTACATCGATCGCCTCAAAGACAATATAACTATAACCTTCAATACAAGAAACGAAAACAAATATTTAGCTGAAGAGAAAATAGATTTAAAAGCCGTGTTTAAGGATGAAGGTACAGGTGTAAAACTCGGTTCTGAGCTGCTTACGAGTGACGGCAGCTATGTTGCTGACGGAAAAGGCCGTAAGGCAACCTTAGTTGATACTAACAAGCTCATACTCGAAAACTTTAATTCAGATGTTGACCTGTATATCCCCAAATCAGCAACTATTGAATTTACAGGTAATAACACCGTTAAAAATATCTTTGCTGAAATGTCAGTCTCATTTACTGCAAAAGAAAATGCAGTTCTTAATGCAGGTAAAATTTCTGCAGACTACAGCATCAGCTTCGATGGTGAAAAAACAGGTCTTGTTAACTGCAATCAGCTTTCAGGCGGTGCTGACAATAATCCACGCCTTACAATCCATTCTGCTGTAAATGCGAAATTAGTCGATAAACCCGGTTATACCAAAATCGCTTTGGGCGGTTCACTCACCTGCAATAATTTCATTTATCCTGATAACGAAAAGCCTATGCTATTAGCAAGAGACGGCTCATTGAAAGTCAAAAACAGCTTCAGTTTAAACATTCATTATTCTGAACCTCTTAATTACAATAAAAAGGTTATAAATATCGGCGGATATGATACCGATGAAATTATCGATATGGAAATGACCTTCAATGAATATAAAAGCAGCTACACTCCTGTGCCTCATAAATTCTTTTATTACGATTTAACAGCAACACAGTATAAATTCAGAGGTGTCGCATATTACGGAAAAGTTGACGGCTTCAGCAGAGCGAAAATCCAATATGAT
Organism: Clostridia bacterium; assembly: GCA_017631745.1. Lineage (GTDB taxonomy): Bacteria > Bacillota > Clostridia > Oscillospirales > Acutalibacteraceae > UBA6857. The sequence goes on from JAGBSR010000137.1 coordinate 898, forward strand.
CAGCTTGTCCCCTTTAATCCTGAAGATGAAGGTGATGATTGTCTTTATATCAATGTTACCACCGACCCGAATAAGTTTGTTATCTATGGCCAGAATTTCACAGCTTCTGAGCGTATAGCTAAAAAAGGTGAAACCGTAACTCTTAAGGCTACAAAGGCAAAAGACGGTTTAGCTTTTGAAAGATGGGCATTCTCTCAGCCTGTTGAATGTGCTGATATTTACAGCATGGAAACCACAATAACAATGCCTGACAGCGACATCACAGCTATGCCTGTTTACGGCAAAGCTTATAAAGTTAATCTCTATGATGCAGAGTCAGAGTTTGAATATTACTCTGCAGGTCAGCCTGTTACAGTTACACCTAAAGCACCTGCAGGTAAGGTGTTTGACAAGTGGGAAGCAATCGGTATCACCATAGCAGACCCCTATAATCCCAACCTTACATTCACAATGCCCTCAGCTGAGGTTATCATCACTGCCAAGTTCAAGGAACCTATTTATATTAACGAGGTTAACCTTTCAGTTAAAGCTCCCGTTATCGGCGAAACACAAAGCACTGATGTAAAGACTCCCGATGGTGCTGCATACACAGTTACAGGGGTTGAATGGTATCGCAACAACGTAGCAACTATCATGCCCACGACTGAAAAATTTGCTAAATATAATAAATATTTTATCGCTGTTAAACTTACGCCTGCACCGGGTTATCTGTTTGAAAATACAAATAATATGATTCTTACAGTCAACGGTATTGTTGCACAAACAGCTGTTAACTCGCTTGATGATATTATACTTTTCTGTGACTTAGGCCGAGCAGCCGATGCACCCGTTACACCCGATCCTACACCTACACCCGATCCTGATCCCACACCTACACAGTCACCCGATCCCACACCTACACCTTGCACATGTAAGTGTCATGGTAATTTCTTTGAAAAACTTATTTTCAATATCACCAACTTCTTCGCTAAACTCTTTAACCCTGCAAAGAGAGTCTGCGAATGTGGTGCAGGTCACTAAAAGATTAAAAAAATTCCCGATTTTTCGGGAATTTTTTGCTTTTACCCCTACATTTGTAGGGTGTATTTTGATTTCCGATATTCTATAATATTTGGTAGGATAGGCAAATTATATCAGGTGGTGTGATTATGCGACAGCCGAAAAAGCAAAGCGGATTTTTACTGTCGGTTCTGCTGACATTGCTCTTCAACCTTGAATGGACAATACCTGCGTGGATTTTTCTCGCACTTCACTTCATCTGTGGTCTGTCGCTGTGGTACTTTTATATATCACTCGGTCTGTGGGTACTTATGATAATGAGCAAAAGCATTTTGCTTCGTCTTTTAAACAAAGCAGGTCAGTATAAAGACCCACCCAAAGAAAATAAAAATCCCTATTCATCAAAAGGCTATAAAAAGGGAGGAAGTAACAATGAAGAAAACTAAAATCATCCTTTCAGTTCTCGTTTGCATTACGGTGCTGGTTACATTGTGTGCCTGTACGCGGGGAAACGGTGATGACACAACAACCACCGAGCCGCCAACCTCGGCAGAGTACAAAACTCAGATTTTTGAAGAGCCCAAGGAGCTCGAAGAAGTCGGACTTACATATAACGACCTTGTTTCAGCCAACAGCGCCCAAGCACTTTTGCAGAAATATGAAACTATCACCATAGAGAGCGACCGTGACGAAGTTCAGCTTTTTACCTATAAAAGCAAACCTGCTTTTGTAAATCATGTAATTTACAACGACGACGAGGAATACTTAGGTGGCTGGATTGACTCATTTGGCTATGAAATTAACGGCGGTGTCGCCTTTGCCACTGCTAATGCCTTTAATCTGAGTGATGAAGAATCTTTCACTTATGATAGCTATATTGTTGATTACTTCGGCGGTCAGGAGCTTTTCGTAAAAGAAATCGGCAAGGACTATTATAAGATAATCCACACCTATGAGGGTATGCTTGAAAACGAGAAATTTGAATATATTTTTGACAAAGAAACTCTTGAGCTTCGTGAATATAACTTCGTACTTTTTGACGATACAATAGGTTCGACGGTTGTTCATTTTGATAAGCCTCTTTCTGAAAACAGCTCTGAAGTTATTAAGATAATGGACGGCGAAAGAAAGAGCATCACCGTAAAAAGCGAATTATATGATTTTGATAATGTTATAA
>JAGBSR010000138.1 GCA_017631745.1 Clostridia bacterium
AAACGACCGCATCTGAATCTGAGGATAAGCTCTTCACTGCCCTGCTGTGATACAAGACAAGCAGAGCTGAGCTTGTTGAAAATCTTAGAGGAAACTATAAAGCCTTTTTCAATAAAAAGAGTCTTTCTGATAATTGCATTTTCTATAATGACTGAGTTGCTGTTCATAAAAATCTTCCTTTTATTTTATAACTGTTTCAATCCAACCGAGCACATCCTTGCATACTGTGTCGAAGCAAGCACTTTCGTTGAGTATCTCGTGACGGGCATCGGGATAAAGAATCTTTTTAAAATTGGTTTTGCCTGCCGCCTTAAGCATATCGCAGACCTGGTCAATACCCTTTGAATAGTTGCAGACGGGGTCCATTGCACCCGAGATAATAAGCACGGGAAGCTCTTTTGAAAGGCCTGCAAACCATTCCTTTGAAGAAACATATGCAAGAAGTGAGAAAAGGTCTCTGTAGCCTGCAGCGGTGAAAAGGAAGCCGCAAAGCTCATCTGCAATGTATTTATCAACCTGGAAGTTGTCTCTTGAGAGCCAGTCGAAGGCTGTTCTGCCCTCAAACTTTGAATTGTATGTACCGAAGCCTACTTTATCGATAAGCTTGCTCTTATAGTGGTCGCCCTTTAATTTAATAATAAGGTTTGTCAGCATAATGCCTGCACCTGCAGCAGGGTTGGGGCCGGCGGTGCCGCAGTAAATTGCACCGTCGATTTCGCCCGCGTACTTAGCACTGTAAGCTCTTGCAACAAATGAGCCCATTGAGTGGCCGAAAAAGATATAGGGCTTGCCGGGGTTTTCAGCCTTTGCTATTTTTGTCAGCTCGTGGCAGTCTTCGACAAAATGCTTCCAACCGTCCTGCTTGCCGAAATAACCGAGCTCATTTTTATCCTTGATGCTTGCGCCGTGACCCAGGTGGTCGTTGATATAAACAGCCACACCGTTATCGCAGAGCACATCGGCAAAAGCCTCGTATCTTTCAAGATGCTCAGCCATACCGTGAGCTATCTGAAGCACTGTTTTTACCTCACCGTTTTCGGGAAGATATGAAGCGCAGTGAATATCGGCTAAGCCTGATACCGATGCGAAAGTGAATTCCTTTTTAATGTATGACATATTAACTCCTCCGTCTGAATAAAATTATACAGTATAATTATATCACACACTAAATGATATTTCACTATTTTTATGAAAATGTCCCGATGTCAAAATAAACAAAATTACGACTTTATTTTTGCCAATAAAAAACAGCCTTTTTGTCGAATTTTAAGCTAAGTCCGTTTATTTGGACATAAAATTAAAAATAAACGAACATTTGTCTTGACAAATTAATCCAATGGTGTATAATAGAACCATAGAAACAGAACGAATGTTCTTTTAGGAGGTACACATCATGGTAGAACTTTTCAGCAACTTTACAAGCACACTTGTTATCGTAGGAGTTATCCTCGCCCTGGGCATCATCTTTGAAAAACAGCTTATTGCTCTTGAAGATAAGTTTGATGCTTACATTGCTTCTCTTCGCAAAAACAGCAAGCCTCAGGCCGTACCCGCCAAAGCGCAGAAAAAGACTGCAACAAAGCAGCCGGCTAAGAAGCAGGGCGAATGGAAGGGCTTCGCAGCATAACAGATATGTCTTGACTTTTTACATAAAATTCGTTAAAATTAACAGTGTATGAAAGTTAAAAGTCAGGAGGTTTTCAAATGACTGAAAACAAAAATTACTGTATGGGATGTATGAAAGAAATATCACCCGATGAAACAATTTGTCCCCATTGCAGTTATAATTCTCTCGCATCACAGACAGCGCCTTTCTTAGGTAAGGGCAACATCATTTCGGGCAAATATCTCGTTGGCAAGGTTGAGTCCTTTTCTGTTGACTCAATAACTTACATAGGCCTTGATACCGAAACAGGTACAACCGTAAACATTATCGAGTTTTACCCCGAAAAGATTGTCAGCCGACCCATCAACACCTCTCAGGTCAACATCAAAAGCGGTTACGAAGAGATGTTCAGAGCAACTCTTCAGAGCTTTATCGACTTATGGACAGACCTTAAGGAAACTACGGGCTTTGCCTGTCTGCCTCAGGTAACAGATATTCTTCTTTACAATGCAACTGCTTATGCTGTCTGCAGATATAAGGACTATATTACCCTCGAGTCATATTTCAAAGAGAAACCTCCCCTTTCCCCCAAAAAGGCAATCAGCGCCTTCAAGGGAATTGCTATGGCTTTGAAAAAGCTTCACTCCATCGGCGTTATCCACGGCTCAATATCACCCAAGAGTGTATTCGTAGGTGCCGACGGTAAGATTCACCTGGGCAGATTCACTATAAAGCAGTGCCACAGTGTCAACACCGAGCTCAGAGCAAGACCCATTTCTGGCTTCGCTCCCCTTGAGCTTTACGGCGACGAGCCTCAGGCAGGCCCCCACAGCGATATATATTCCTTTATGGCTCTTCTCTATTATGCAATCACCGGCACCGTACCTGCCGACAGCACCAAGAGAGCAGTCAAGGATGAAATGATACTCCCCTCTCAGGTTGCAGAAAAGCTTGCTGATAACGAGGTCTCAGCCATCATCAGAGGTCTCGCCGTACAGAATGAAAACCGCATCTCAGATGTAGGTGAGCTTATGGCAATACTTTACGCGCCTAAGGCAGTTCAGCAAAGAACACCTCAGAGCCCGAGACCCGTACCCGTAAAAAAGACCGCAGAAAAGCAGCCTAAAGAAAAGAAGGCTGTGCCTGCAGTAAAGGCAGAAAAAAATCCCAAGGCAAAGCCCGATCCCGTTAAAAAAGCCAAGGCTGCCAAGGAGCCGAAAAAGAGCTCTGCCTCCAACAATATCATTCCTGTTATGGCAGCTACCTTCGGCGGTGTGATTGTTGCTTGCTTTGTTATTTTCAGCATCCTTTACACAACCGTGCTTTATAAAAACTATGATATCCCCTTTATGAACAGTATGTATTCTTCACTTTCTTTCCTGCCTATGAATAAAGAAGCGGAAGATGTCAATAATGATTACAGCAACACCACAACAACGCAGAGTGACACCGATTACGAGCGTTCTTATGTGACCGTTCCCGATTTCAGTGTCTACACCTACGACAGCATTCAGACCAACGAGGTGTTTAACCGCAACTTTACAATCAAATACAAATTGCAGGCAAGCAAGACTTATGAAAAAAATGCGGTTATAAGCCAGTCTCTCACAGCAGGCGAAAGTGTTCTCAGCGGTACTGAGATCACTATTGTTATCAGCGAGGGCATCGCTCAGATTGAGCTTATCGATGTTATCGGTATGCCTTATCAGGCTGCCAAGGAAAAGCTTGAGCATGCAGGCTTCATCGTAAAGCAGGAGCTTCGTAAAAACGACGGCAGTCAGCCCGAGGGTGAAGTTTTCCTTATGAGTAAGGTTGCAGGTCTTGAATTTGACGAGGGCACAGAAATTGTGCTGAGTGTGTGGGACGAAGCTGAAACAACCACAGAAAATTCTGAGGAAGATGAAGAGTCCACCACCAAGAAAAAAGAGACAACAACAAAGAAAACTGAAGACTGATAATTAATCTTAAGTTTTTTTGAAAAAGGTATTGACTTTCTCAAATGAATAGTATATAATAACTAAGCACTTGAGAAAGTGATATATCGCGGAGTGGAGCAACCCGGTAGCTCGTCGGGCTCATAACCCGGAGGTTGCAGGTTCAAATCCTGTCTCCGCAACCAGCTAAAAGTACTCACCTTATGGTGGGTACTTTGCTTTTTATATTTCAAACTTAATCAGGATTTGAAGTAGGAGCGGTAGTGAATCGATGTCCGGTGGACATCGAGAGCCGCGAATGACCGAGCACCGCAGTGCGAGAGTCAAATCCTGTCTGATGCAACCAGCTAAAAGTACTCACCTTATGGTGGGTACTTGTTTTTTATATTTCAAACTTAATCAGGATTTGAAGTAGGAGCGATAGTGAATCGATGTCCGGTGGACATCGAGAGCCGCGAATGACCGAGCACCGCAGTGCGAGAGTCAAATCCTGTCTCCGCAACCAGCTAAAAGTACTCACCTTATGGTGGGTACTTGTTTTTTTCTCACATATTAATACATCACAATAAAAAAGTACCTGCCATAAGCAAGTACTTTAATTTTTATACTATCATTTCAAAGCCGAGTAAAATCGCAAGGCCGATAATATTCGCCACGGTGAAGATGCCCAAAAACTTCATCACCCTTGCACCCTTCGTGTTCATATAAAGCTTTAAGGTGATAAGGCTTGCAAGTGATGCTATTGGTGTACCGAGTCCGCCGATATTTACACCCGAGAGAAGCTCTCTCCAATTATCCGTAAAGCCCGAAAGCAAAACTGCGGCAGGCACATTGCTTATAACCTGACTCGCACCCACAGAGGTCAGCAGAGTATTCTGTGAAAGAAGATTTTGCAGAAACCCTCTCACTGCCTCAACTCTGCCGATGTTTTCCGAGATGATGAAAAAGCACACAAAGGTCAGAAGCAACATATAGTCTATTCCCCCCAAGAGCTTTCTGTCGATTATCAGCAGTGCGATTATAAGTACGACGGTCGTCGCCTGATAGGGCACAACCCTGAAAACTGTAAGCAGACACAAAACAAAAAGCACCGCATAAACCGCCATCTTCTTACCCGAAGCGATGTTCTCTTTTTTAAGGCTCTGCTCGGGCAGTGACCTTGGCATAATCGGCAGGGTACACAAGCTCAGGCACACCAGACTCACGGCTGTCAGAGGCAATGTCACCGAAAAGAACTCCCCTGCCCCGAGATTGAATGCCGAGTATAAAAAGAGGTTCTGCGGATTACCTACGGGGGTTGCCATGCTGCCGAGGTTTGCCGCCACGGTCTGCATCACGATAATGGGGATGATGCTTTTTTCGCAGCCGAGACCTGACAGCAACAGCATTGTGAAGGGTACGAAAACAAGAAGTGCCACATCGTTTGTTACGAGCATCGAGGCAAAAAACGGCAATAAAACCAAAGTCAGGCCAAGTACTCTGCCGTTTTTTATGTGCCTGAGCAGCTGATAGGTCAGCCACTTGAAGGCGCCCACGCTCTTGAAGCCTGCCACAACGCCCATAAGGCTGAAAAGCAGACACAGCACACGAAAGTCTATGTATTCGATATATTCTGCGCTCGGCGGAATTAAAAACATTGTGATAACGGCGCACAGTGCGGAGATACACAGGACTGCCTCTTTTTTGACAAAAGTTTTGATTTTAACGAGCATAATAAACCCCTCAGATTGAATTTCTGAGGGTATTATAACAAATATGAACGGAAAATCCAAGAATTTTTTCACATTAATTTTTCTCTTCATATATTATTTCGCAGGTGCCACCCTTTGAAATGAAGTAGTCCTTCTCACACTTTGATACGGTCTGTCTGACCACATTTAATTTATCTGCCAGTTGCTCCTGAGAGTACCCTTTTTGTTTTCTGAGTGTTTTGATGTTTTCGCTTAGCATATTGCCTGCCTCCTTTGTTTTGATGGCTTCATTATATACCCCAAAGTGCCGTTGCCGCAAGCAATGCAGATTAACATATTAGCAATCTAAACATTTTCACCTTAATTTTTAAAAACAGTTGATTTTTTTATTCCTATCGTGTATAATACAAAAGTCCTTCGGGGTGTGGCGAAGTTTGGTATCGCGCTTGGTTCGGGACCAAGAGGCCATGGGTTCAAGTCCCGTCACTCCGACCAAATTAAGAAAAGTACTCACTTAAGGTGGGTACTTTTTTATTGCCGATTGGTCCCGAACCTGAGGGACCAGGCATTGAGCATGACCGCGTCCTGTGGACGATGAAGGGAATGCGAAATGGCGCAGCGGTCAAAATCCCTCGGCTTTCAAAGCCAATCAGGGATTTTGGGCACCGCAAGAGGTAGCCATGGGTTCAAGGTCTCGGCTACCGCCTCGGTCGGTGCTTCTGTGCTGTGCACAGAGGTGTCCACAGGACACCCGCACCCCGTCACTCCGACCAAATTAAGAAAAGTACTCACTTAACGGTGGGTACTTTTTATTTACACTTTGCTTTCCACAAACCACTTGCCCTCCTGGGCGAAAAGGAAGGTGTCTTTACCGCAGATTTTAACCGAGTACCTGATAGCCGTGCCGCCGACCTTGACGGCGTATGCACGCCTGATGTCCGTCACCTTGTCTATGATAAAAGTCCGACCGTCTTCCCAGGTGACGCTTATGGGGTTGATGTTCCCCTCTTCGTCAGTTTCGGCAAGGACTCTCACATATACTTTTCGGCTCATTTTCCTTCAACTCTTTTCTCATTTATACATTCTTATGGGCAGAGGCGACTTCTTACCCTGCATATCGGGCATCTTGCTTTCAAGCATTGTGCAGCAATTGAACAACGCTCCGTTGCCGAATTTTTCCCTGAGTGCAAGGGTGGTGTCGTCGATGAGCTTTTGTCTGTCACGGTTCTTGTACTCTCCCGTGATATCAAGCTGCATAGGTGCATTTTCATCGCACAGATTAATTACCCTGACACTCAGCGCTCTGACATTACTCAGCCAGGCGTAGTTCTCTTTGAAAAGTCTTAAGGCGGTTTTGGAGATATCCATAGCCGACTGTGTGGGAAAGCCTGTCTCACACTGAAACTGCCTTGTCATAAGATAGCTGTCTCTGACGGAAATCTGCACTCCCGTTGCCGAGAGCTTCTCCTTCTTCAGTCGCCGTGACACATCCTGACTCAGCTGTAAAAACGCCAGCCACACCTCTTCGTCATTGGTCAGATCCTCTCTGCAGGTGACACCGTGGCCGATACTTTTAACCTCTCTCTCATAGCCGTCGGGCATAACACGGCTGTTATCGTATCCGTTGGCATGTTTCCACATATCGACTCCCACCACCCCGAAAGTCAGTTTCAGCCAATCGCTGTCAGTTCTGGCAAGGTCCCCCACAGTGTTGATGCCGTAACCTTTAAGCTTTTTTGCCGTATTTCTGCCAACACCCATAATACTGCCCACACTGAGCGGCCAGACTACATCTTTGTAATTTTCTTTGGTAATAGTAACAACTTCATCGATGCCCGCAAGGTCACTGCCAAGCTTTGCGAAAATCTTATTATAAGACACACCTATAGACACAGTAATACCAAGCTCACTTTTAAAAGCATCTCTTATGC
>JAGBSR010000139.1 GCA_017631745.1 Clostridia bacterium
GGCCCGCAGGCCGAGAGTCGAATCCCCGGTGAGTCACCAGCAGAAAGCACTTACTAAACGGTAGGTGCTTTTTAATTTTAAATGTGAAACTTTATTGGGGATTCGAAGTAGGAGCGGTAGTGAATGAAGCTCCGGTGGAGCTTCAGAGCCGCGAATGACCGAGGCCCGCAGGCCGAGAGTCGAATCCCCGGTGAGTCACCAGCAGAAAGCACTTACTAAACGGTAGGTGCTTTTTAATTTTTAAATTAATTTTAAGTAACCCCGTATAAAATCATAGCAACTTGAATATTTTATTCAAAAATGCTAAACTGATTTTACAATCTTATTACAGAGGTTAAAAAATGAAAATAAACTTTATAAACAAATCGGATAAAGATATATACATCACTATGAATGATGAAAGTATAACGGTCAATGACGGAGAAAGAAAATCTTTGGCTACCGAAGAAGCAGGCACCTTCACAGTGCAAATCAACGAAAACAGCTATGTTACATATATAGTCGCAAAATTCGGCGTGGTGCTCAAACGGCATTTCAAAGTCAGAAGTGAATACGCCTTTGATATGGGTGATGATATAACCGTAGTTCTCACTACCGACAAGAAAAAGGGCAAGTTTATGGATGAGTATGAGAGAGCCGTTTGCATGGCAGATAACGGTCGTCTTACACTGCTCGGTTACAGGGTACCCGATGAAGAGAGACTTAAAAGAGAGCTTGCCGCCGCCATCAGACGTTCAGATAATACTCTGAAAATTTTTGACCTTTTCGATATTCTCGGCAACGGTCTTGCAGCAGCATTATTTCTGCTGATACCCTTTGCTATTATCTGGATTTTTTCCGATGTCAGGCTTGCAGCTGAAATCTGCACAATCGCTTTCATTCCTATTTTCGCTCTTATAATCTGCCTCAACCGCTTTTTCGATAAGCTCAAGCGCAAACTCTGGAAAAGTGCAAGAAGCGCAAAGCTAAAAAATCAGATTTTCAAGGACTATCACTCATATTTCGACAGTGAATATATTGAGTCCGTATTAAATTAAGCATAAAAAAAATCAACTCCGTTCAAATGTAACGGGGTTGATTTTTTTAGTGTGTATTTAAACAATTTTGATTACACGGATAACATTTTCCATATCAGCAATGTCCTTTAATGCTGCTTCGCTCACTTCATCGGGAGTGTCGACAAGCATAACTGCATAGTCGCCCTTCGAACGGTTAGCCATATGGTCAATGTTGATGCCTTCAGCTGAAATTGTACCTGTTACGGCACTGATCATATTGGGCACATTTTTGTGTAAAACAACAAGTCTTGAGCCTGCACTTCTGGGCATCTCGATGTCAGGATAGTTTACACTGTGCTTGATGTTACCGTTTAAAAGGAAGTCCTGAAGCTGCTGAGCTGCCATAACAGCACAGTTGTCTTCACTCTCATTGGTTGATGCACCAAGGTGCGGTGTTGTGATGATGCCCTCGCAGTTGATTGTGTCTTCTGTGGGGAAGTCTGTTACATAGCAACTTACTTTACCGCTTGCAAGCGCTTCTTTCATATCGGCAACATTTACAAGGTCGGCGCGTGAAAGGTTAACAATCTTAACGCCGTCCTTCATCTTAGCAAAAGCCGCAGCATTTATCATACCTCTTGTATCGGGTGTTGAGGGAATGTGAAGTGTGATGTAATCTGCCTGAGCATAAACCTCATCATAGGTTGAAGCCTTATTGATTGAGCGTGAAAGATGCCATGCAGCATCAACTGTAATAAACTGGTCACAGCCGATAACCTTCATACCGAGGCTCTTCGCAGCATTTGCCACAAGACCTCCGATAGCGCCAAGGCCGATAACACCGAGTGTTTTGCCCTGAATTTCACAGCCACCGAATGCGCTCTTACCTTTTTCTACCTGCTTTGCAACATCTGTTTCAAGAGTATTAGCCCAATTGATACCGTCGGTAATTTTTCTTGAAGCAAGAAGAAGTGATGCGATTGTCAGCTCCTTAACGCCGTTTGCATTGGCACCGGGAGTGTTGAACACAACAATACCCTGCTCTGCACATTTATCGGTGGGAATATTATTTACACCGGCACCGCAGCGTACGATAGCCTTAAGCTCGGGATTGAACTGCATATCGTGAAGTGATGCTGAGCGTACAAGGATGCCCTCGGGATTGTCGATATCGTCGCTTATGTTAAAAATATCTTTATCAAGCTCGTCAAGACCGATCTTTGCGATCTTGTTCATAGTTTTAATGTTTTTCATCGGTATTACCTCTTATTTGGGATTCTTCTCTGCGAAGTCTTTCATAAATGCTACAAGAGCTTCAACGCCTTCATAGGGCATTGCATTATAGATTGATGCTCTCATACCGCCGACACTTCTGTGACCCTTGAGATTCTGAAGACCTGCCTTTGCAGCTTCTGAAGCGAACTTCTTATCAAGGTCTGCATCACCTGTTACAAATGTAACATTCATCATTGAACGGCTGCCCTTTTCTGTGGGAGCTGTGTAATAATCCTGAGAATCAAGATAATCGTAAAGCACTGCAGCCTTCTTTTCGTTGAGCTTCTTCATTTCTGCAAGACCGCCAAGCTCCTTGATCCACTCGTAAACGAGCTTTGCAACATAAATGCAGTAGCAGGGAGGTGTGTTATACATCGAGTCATTATCAGCCATAAGCTTGTAGTCAAGCATTGCGGGTGTCTCGGGTCTTGCATTGCCGATAAGATCCTCGCGTACGATAACGATTGTAAGACCTGCAGGAGCCATATTTTTCTGAGCGCCTGCATAAATCATACCGAACTTGCTTACATCAACGGGTTCTGAGATAATGCATGATGACATATCAGCAACAAGGGGGATATCGCCTGTATCGGGGATATAGCCGAACTTTGTTCCGTAGATTGTGTTGTTGAAGCAGATGTGAACATAGTCAGCATCAGGTCTGAATGACTCTCTTGTTGTTTCGGGAATACGGCAGAAATTGTCGTCCTTTGATGAAGCGGCAGCCACTACATCGCCGTACTTCTGAGCCTCTTTATATGCCTTGGTTGAGAACTGACCTGAAAGAATGTAATCAGCCTTGCCGTTCTTATTCATAAGGTTAAGGGGTACTGCTGCAAACTGAGTTGAAGCACCGCCCTGAAGGAAAAGCACCTTATAGTTGTCGGGAATTTCCATAATTTCACGAAGAAGTGCTTCAGCACTCTTGATAATTTCATCATAAACAGCACTGCGGTGGCTCATTTCCATTACACTCATACCGCTGTCGCCATAGCAAAGCATTTCCCCTGCTGCCTTTTCAAGCACTGAAATAGGAAGCATTGAAGGACCTGCTGAAAAATTATATACTCTTTTCATTAAAATCACCTCATACGATAATTATATTATATTCTAAAAAATAAAAGAATGTTACCATTATACAGTGTTAAAGCGCTAAAGTCAATACATATATCATATGATTTTTATCCCGAAAAGATTAATTTTATATATATCATACAAAAAAACGCTTTTTTCACAGGACTAACCGCTTTGCAAGTCTGACCAAAACACTTGATATTTACAATGCTGTTATATATAATGTAATCAAGATATAAAATAAAGGAGAAGGCAATATGTTAAGGCTGTTAAAAAAATTCCGAAAACTCATTTCTTTATTATTAACAATTATTGCACTGCTGATTGTAATTATTGTTGTACCTATGATTCCCGACACTATCAGCAGCGGTCTTATGGTTTCAATGCATACAGATTCAGCACCTAAGCTTATCGCTCACAGAGGTCTCTCATCTCTATATCCCGAAAATACACTCCCGGCTTTCTACGGTGCCGCAAAACACGGCTTCGATGCTTTTGAATTTGATGTGCACACCACAAAAGACGGTCAGTGGATTGTTATCCACGATGACGATGTGGACCATATGACAGACTCCGAGGGCGAAGTTGAAGACTTCACTTTAGAAGAGCTGCGTGAAATGAAATTAGTCAGCGGAAGCAACATTGAAGAATATCCCGATATAAAAATGCCGACACTCAGAGAAACTCTCGATGTCTGTAAGGAATGGAACATTACTCCCGTAATTGAAATCAAAGGCTGTGATACAGAATATCTTCCTTCTCTCAAAGAGATGCTTGATGAATATGACCTTTCAAACAAGGCTGCGATTATCTCTTTTGACGAGGAATATCTTGAAAAATACCGTCAGCTTGACAAGGATATAGAAATACTCTACCTTGCAAACGAGCCCACAAAAGAAGACATCGACTGGTGCGTGGAAAATAACTTCGGCATCAATTATAACCATTGGTGCTTATATAAATGCTTCGGAGCTATCAGATATGCAAAGGAAAAAGGCATCACCATCGCAGTCTGGACAGTCGACAACAACTTCTTTGCTGATATAATGGTGCTCTTCGGCGCTGAGTATATTACTACAAACAAGATATTGCCCTAACCCAAGTTATGAAACCAGGTTTCATTTCATAACAGTAAAATATTATAAAAAATAATCCGCCTGAACATTTTAATTCAGGTGGATTGTTTTTTTTATTTTGCAGGGCTCTGCCCCGCACCCTGCAAGCTTTTGTAAAAGCTTGACCAAAACTTTAGTTGTTTATTCTCTTGCCTCTTCTTTTATCTTTGAAAAAACTATCTTCTGACCAGTGTATAAACTGAAATATCCCGACAGTACAAAAGATACAAACACCGCAAGAGCATAGAAAATCATACCCTCAGCACCGAAAAGCTCAATTGCCAAAAACACCGAAGCAATAGGACAGTTTGTCACACCGGCAAAAAGTGCAATCATACACACTGCCGCACAGAAACCTACCGGCAATCCGATTATTCCGGACAGGGAAAAACCGAGAGTTGCACCGATAAACAGCGTCGGCACTATCTCACCGCCTCTGAACCCGCTTCCGATGGTAATCGCCGTGAAAATAATCTTCATCAGAAAAGCTATCTTACTGACCTCTTCGCCATGAAAAATGCCCTCAATTATGTGCATTCCGCCACCGTTGTAGTCCCTTGTGCCCACAATCAGCGTCAGAAGAATTATTGCAACACCGCCGACAAAAGCTCTGATATATGGGCTTCTGATATATTTTTCAAAGCCATTGTGTGAGACTTTCATCGCCACACAAAACACAATGCTCACCAAAGCCACTGCCACTGCAAGCAACGCCGCTTTTGACAAGGACACTGCCGAAACTTCGGGTATAACATCCACATTAAATCTTTCGGGGTGAACCCCCAATTTCAGCGCAATCAAATATGATATCAGCGCCGATGAAAATGACGGATAAAGCGCCGAGAGAGAAACATAGCCTACACTTGCAACTTCAACGGCAAAAACCGAGGCGCCCACAGGTGTGCCGAAAACCGCCGCAAAAACTGCCGCCATACCGCTGACGGTGAGAATGTGTCTGTCTTTTTCGTCTGTTCTGAAAATTCTGCCGACAAGCGTAGCAACACTGCCTCCGAGTTGCAGTGCCGCACCCTCTTTACCTGCCGAGCCGCCTAAAAGATGAGTGATACCTGCACCTATTGCAATAGCAGGTGCAAGTCGGTAGGGCACCTTTTCTTCGCTTCTTACGGCTTCAAAAACATCGTTGGTGCCCTTATGCTCCACCTTTAAAAGGTGATAAAGCAAAGCGATTGCAACACCGCCCAAGGGCAAAAGATAAATCAGCCACTCATTCTCTGTCCTAACCTTTGTAACATAAGAAATCAGATGCGAAAAGAGAGCACCGACACCGCCACCGATACTGCCCATTATAAGGCTGAAAAAAGTCCATTTGACAAAGGCACTGACATAGTATGCCGAAGCTTTAGCTTTTTTAATCGTTTCTTCTTTATTCATTATAAACCACTTCTTTTAAAGTTTAGTTTTTGCAAAATATGTAACTTTAACAACTGCATAATTTTAACATCTATTGACACTCATTGTCAAGATATGACGCTTATCAAAAGAAAGTGATTACGGCAGGGTGAAACGCATATTGAAGCTTTAATAATTCGCCCTCGTTTTTTTATCGCTCGCCGCGTGGCGTTACTTTTTGCTGCCGCCCAAAAAGTAACCAAAAAGGCGTTGATGCTATTGATCAGATGAAGCTTTAATATTAAGATGCAGAAAAGCTTTTCTTCGGTGACGAAGCTGTACGAGTGTACTGCGAGATGGCAAAAAAGTAAACTTCCCCAAACAATCCAATTCAACCATTCCCCCACTGCTTAACAAAAGGAACTACAAGTAAAAGTCTGAAGCTTTAAGATTAAGATGCAGAAAAGCTCTTCTTTGCCCCGAAGCTGTACGAGTGTACTGCGAGCGGGCAAAAAAAGCTTTAGAAAAAACAAACGGACTTCACAAGGAAGTCCGTTAAGTTTTTTTCGTTCTGCGCTTAATATTAAAGCTTCAGAGATTATGCAAGCTCAGCGAAGTACTTGATTGTACGAACCATCTGGCTTGTGTATGAGTTTTCGTTGTCGTACCAAGCAACAACCTGAACCTGATAGAGACCGTCTTCGATCTTTGTAACCATTGTCTGAGTAGCATCGAAGAGTGAACCGTATCTGATACCAACGATATCTGATGAAACGAGTTCTTCTTCTGTGTAACCGAAGCTATCTGAAGCAGCAGCCTTCATAGCAGCGTTGATGCCTTCCTTAGTTACGTCGTCACCCTTAACAACAGCAACGAGGATTGTTGTTGAACCTGTGGGAGTGGGAACTCTCTGAGCTGAACCGATGAGTTTGCCGTTGAGTTCGGGGATAACAAGGCCGATAGCCTTAGCAGCACCTGTTGAGTTGGGAACGATGTTTGCAGCAGCTGCACGAGCTCTTCTGAGGTCACCCTTCTTGTGAGGACCGTCAAGAACCATCTGATCACCTGTGTAAGCATGAACTGTTGTCATGATACCGCTCTGGATAGCAGCATAGTCGTTGAGAGCCTTAGCCATGGGAGCAAGGCAGTTTGTTGTACAAGAAGCAGCAGAAATGATTGTATCATCAGCTGTAAGTGTCTTCTCGTTAACTGAGTAAACGATTGTGGGAAGGTCATTACCAGCGGGAGCTGAGATAACAACTTTCTTAGCA
>JAGBSR010000140.1 GCA_017631745.1 Clostridia bacterium
TAGAAAAAGATGTGCAGTGCGAACACTATTTTGAAGATGCAACAAACTATTTGTTTGAAAAAATGCTGTTAAATAAACCTTTGACATTAACAGGTGTAGAACATCCCGACGGCAAATTATCTTTCAAGGATAAATATATTATGTGGGATAACAAGTCTAAAGAATCTCCTGTTAATTTAAAGGATCATATACAGCAGTTCGATAGATATATTAAAACATCAGATAAAGAAGTTGCTGTTTTTATGGTTATTGGACCAGAATTTACTCCGCAAAGTGTTCAAGAGTGTGTTGACTATACATTGAACAATGATACTCAAATTCTTTTGATTACAGCAGAAGAGTTGAAAACTGTTGCTGAGTTGTGGAATAAAAAACATAGTGGTAGCATTTTTAATTTAGGATATTTTAAACAGAACGGAAGATTTGATATTAAATTGCTTAATCTTTAAGAGATTGATTAAAACTAACACGGCGGGATAAAACCTGCCGTGTTATCTTTGGTGTGACGCGTACCAACAAAAGCATAACAAAAAGGCAACCTCGGTTAAAAGGTTGCCTTTGTCGTTTTATTGTTGCCCTCGCCGGGCAGGCGTTGCTTTTGCTAGCGCCCAAAAGCAACTAAAACGCGCTGTCATTTGCTAAAATATAAACGACAATATACCCTTGAAAAATTCGATAATTTTCTGCCAGAATGTAAGAGGAATCTCGATTTCTGGCATATCACTCAAGGGTTTATCAGCCTCGCCTAAACCTAAGTCCTTAAGCACTTTCAGATATTCACTGGCAATAACATAATGGCCGGTTTCGTTGGGGTGAATCTTGTCATCCTGAATGTACTCAATGTGACCCTCAAATGCAGGATATATATCAACTACCACATAAGCACCGTTTCTCTCGACGGCAATATTTGTGATGGCCTCATTTAACAAATCAACAGCACGCTGATAAACTGTGCCGAGAATATCGTCTCTCGGATTATAAAGTGTCTGAACTAAAAGCTGAGCTTCAGGGTTGATTGCTTTGATCTTGTCAAGAGCAAGACCGAAATCAACATAAAATTCACCGATTGTCTTTTCGATAAGATCATACTTTTTAAATAGGATAGCATCGATGATCATCTGTTGCATTCCGCCTAAAAGGAAATTGTTACCGCCAATAGATACCGCAATTATGTCTGCATCAGCAACGTCGCTGATAACAGTTTCCTCCTGAAGTCGGGCATTCAGGTTGTATGTGGTATGACCGCCGATGGCATGGTTTACATAGTCATAGCCGTTAGCTTCGGCAATAATCTTACCATAGCCGAGGTCGTACCAGTCAGTATATCCGTTGCCTAAACCGTAGCCCTGCGCAATAGAGTCGCCTAAAAGTACCAGCTTGGTTGTGTCATTTTCTGCGGCAAAGGCAGGTGCGCAAAGAGTGAATGCCATAACAACTGCCAACAGCAAAGAGAAAAATTTCTGTGCTCTTTTCATAATTTTCGTCCTTCCGTTAATTAATTAGAAACTCATATCTCTAAAGGAAGTATATACCAAATTTTTTGTCAAGTCAATTAAAATAAATTTTAGATATAAAAATGCCCTGAGAGTTCATCTCAGGGCACAAAAGAGTTTTTAGTCCATATATTTTTCGATGATTGCTACTGCATCTGCAAGTGTTTCGATATTCATAACCTCACGGTCAGGAATCTCAACATCAAATTCATCTTCAATTGCAACTGCAATGTTTACAAGTTCAAGTGAATTGAGACCGAGCTCGCTTCTGATGTTTGTTTCAGCACTGAGCATTGAGGGGTCGATGTCAACATATCTGCAGATTACTTCGATAAGTTTTTCAAGCATGGGATTTGTCTCCTTTGGTTTGTGATTCTATGACTTAAATTATGCGTTTACTGTGGGCTTTGTTGCATATGTGTCGATTACCTTCTGACGGATAACCTTTCTTGTGGAGCTCTTTTCAAACTCGCTGAAGGATACATATACGTTCTGTACTTTGCGGTATGCGGGCTGACCTTTGTTTGATTCAGCAACGTCTGCTTTAACCTTTGCAAAAATCTGCTCTTCTGTCATACCTGCAAATGCGGGATCTTCTTTTTCAACGTAAATAGCAGCTGCCATTACGATGTTTTCTTTCTCGCCGAATTTTACAACGTCTTCAAATGCAACAACCTCGTGAGCGTAAAGAAGACATTCCATAATGTTGCTTTCAACTGTTTCGGGGAAGATGTTTTCGCCGTTGGGAAGAATGATGATGAACTTCTTACGGCCTGTGATGTAAAGCTCGCCGTCTTCGTCGAGTCTGCCGTAGTCACCTGATCTGAACCAACCGTCTTCTGTGAATGAAGCAGCTGTAGCCTCGGGATCTTTGTAGTAACCCTTTGTGATATTGTCACCCTTGAGAAGGATTTCACCGATGCCTTCTTCGTCGGGATTGTCAATCTTGAACTGTGCTCTGGGGAAAGCCTTACCTGCTGAGAGAGGCTTCTTTCTGCCGTTGTTGTGAAGTGTAACTGTGGGTGATGCCTCTGTCATACCGTAACCGCCGATGATGTTGAAGCCGAGCTCGCTGAGGCTCTTGATGTGGTCAGCTCTTGCAGGTGCGCCACCGCATGACATTGTGGGGAACTGACCGCCGAAGTTTTCAGCAATCTGCTTGAATACGATAGGTCTGATGTCGATGCCTATATCGAGAAGCTTGTTGCTGATTTTTACCATTTTGCGCATAATGTCAGCCTTGCCTCTTGCTTCAGCCTTAGTCCAGATGCCGTTGTAGATAGCTTCAAGCACAAGGGGTACAACCGCCATAGCGTTGGGTCTGAACTCGTTGATGTTGGGAAGAATGTTCTTAAGGCTGTCGTTGATATAGATGATACCGTTCATATAGATAGCTGTCATAACACTGCATGAAAGCTCATATGCGTGGTTCATGGGAAGAATTGACATAGTTGAAAGCTCGGGGCTGAGGAAGTCGATAACACCCTCTACGTTTGAAGCGAAGTTGTAATGTGAAAGCATAACGCCCTTGTTGGTACCTGTTGTACCTGAGGTGAAGAGAATAGCTGCAAGGTCGTCTTTTTCAACAACTGCATCGATAAATGCTCTGTTACCCTTTTTGAGCTCTTCACGGCCGATTTCAGCAAGAGCGTCGATTGTCATAAACTTATCCTCGTCGCACTTACCGCTCATAAGGAATACATTCTTGCATCTGTCGTCGTTTGTAAGGTGAAGCTTTGCGGTATCTATGTAAGTTCTGCTTACGAAAACAGCTTCAGCATCGCCCTTTGTGATAAGCATACTGATATCCTTATCAGGAAGCTCTTTGTCGATGGGAACTGCAACACCGCCACCGCAAACGATTGCAAAGAATGCAACAATCCAGTTGTAGGAGTTTTCGCTTACGATTGAGATGTGCTTACCGCCAAGACCGAGAGCGTAAAGGCCTGTGCCTACTTCTCTTACCTTGTCGTGGAATTCTTTTACAGTGTAAGCAACGGGCTGCTTCTTGATTTTTTCAACAACAGCAACGTTGTCACCGAAAGCTTCGCTTCGTGTGAACATATCTTTGATTGTGCCGAGAGGACCCATCATATGAATCTCGTGGCGGAGCTTTTTAAGAGCTCGGATTTCTTTTTTTGTCAGTTCGATGTGCATTTTTGGTTCTCCTAATATCTTTATTTTACAGCCTGTGGCTGTCGGTTCCGAATTTTATTTCTCACACATATCGAGAAGCTCTTTCATTGAAATCTGAGGATTTCTGATACCTGCCATAATAACCTTAATAGCATTTTCGTGAAGGATTTCAATGTCTTCTTTCTGTGAGAGCTTGATTCTGTACATATAGTTAAGGTTGATACCCTTATCCTTGGGGTCGGGTGAGCAGATAGTGTAAAGAGGAGTGAAGTATCTGCCCAGGTCGTATGTCTTGAAATCGAATTTGAAATCAAAGTCCATACCCAGTGAGTTAAGATCGATGGGGATGGGAATCCAAGAGAACATCATACAAGCGGGACCCTGAATAAGGCTGTAGTTATACATATCTCTTGACATATCACGGGCGGTGATATAGGGATATTCGCTGTGACGGTAGAGATTTGTTCTTACTCGTGTGTATTCCTTGAGACCCTCGCTGAAGGTGTAGGTCTCGGGGATAATTGTACGCACCTGAACGGGCTGAACAAGACAACCGCTCATATGCTTTTCTTTAACAGTGGCACGCTTTGAACAGGTTGCCATCATAAATACGTCATCTGTTCTGTAATTGATAGCAGCACAGTGAGTACGAAGACCGAGCATAAATAAGCTTTCGGGTGCAATTTTGTTTGTTCTGCAGAAATCGAAAATCTCAGCAGCATCTTCAGGTCCGATGTGACCTGTGATCATATTGCACTTGTCGAGCAAGGGATTATATGCAGGGGGTACGCGAAGATCGGGATTTTTCTTTTTCTTCTTGTACTTTTCAAGGAAAGCGGGACCGTGTACACCGGCATAGAAGGGCTCACCGCCGTATGCGAAATATTCGCGGTAGAACTTCTCATGCTTTTCAGTCTTTTTGGTGTTCTGAAGTCTTGCAAGCTCTTCCTGAATATATTCTTCGTAGGAAGCGAGACGCTTGGGCATTTCAGTGCCGTTTTTGAGGGCTCTGTAAACCTGAATAAGGTCAACATAAAATACCATAGCACCCATAGCATCCATATTCAGATGGCTTACATTGAAATAGATGCCGTTGTGGCCTTCTGCATTTTTATAGAAAATAATTCTGAAGTTCTGTCCTTTGTCAAATCTTACAGGTGTCTGAGCATCCTTTGCAAAGAATTCTTCCTGCTGCTGAGTGCTACGGAAAAACTTGTAGGGAACACTGCTCATTCTGAATTCGGGCAGGAAATACTGCTTGAGTTCTTTGTCAACTTTGATAAATCTCAGACGAAGTGAGTCGTTTCTCTGAAACTCGATGTTCAATGCCTTTGTCAGAAGCTCAAAATCCATATCCTTGTCAATGCTGAAGGATGTGGGGATCTGAGATATCTGCTTGCTGAAGGTATATTTGAACATAAGATACATAGTCTGCTGAGACGGTATAAGGTCATATAAAACCTCAGGCACATTATTCTTCATGCTTTTATCCTTCTTTCAATTTTTTGGGGGTAATAGTTACCATATTTCAACCATTATATTATATAGAAATAAACATCAATTGTCAATGATTATTTGACAATTGAGGGTGCAAATAAGACACTGTGTAGCATTATTGTTGCACTTAATATGGCACGGGCGGATATGTTGAGTGTTGAGGGAAATAAAACCTTATGTTAAAGACAAAAAAACAGACGGAAAATCAATTCCGTCTGCATAAGCTTTAAGCAGATTATAATACCTTTGAAAGGAAATCCTTGGCTCTTTCACTCTTGGGATTTGAGAAGAATTCCTCAGGGGTACCCTCTTCTACAAATCTGCCCTCGTCCATAAACATAATTCTTGTGCCTACTTCTCTTGCAAAGCCCATTTCGTGGGTAACAACAACCATTGTCATACCCTGGTCTGCAAGGTCTTTCATAAGCTCAAGCACTTCGCCTACCATTTCGGGGTCAAGAGCTGAGGTGGGCTCATCAAAGAGGATAACATCAGGGTCCATAGCAAGTGAGCGTACAATGGCAACTCTTTGCTTCTGGCCGCCTGAAAGACTTGAAGGATAAGCATCAGCTTTATCCTCGAGGCCGATTCGCTTAAGAAGCTCCACTGCCTTTTCATATGCATGCTGCTTAATTTCCTTTTTAGTTTTCGGACCTGTATAGTTGGGGTTTTTCTTATTCTTTTTGAGGCTTTTGGTGGCCACATAAACGGGAGCCATCATAATATTTTCGATAACTGTTTTGTTATTGAAAAGGTTAAAGTGCTGGAACACCATACCCATTTTCTGACGGTGGATATTGATGTTTACCTTGGGGTCTGCGATGTCTTCGCCGCCGAAGATAATTGAACCGCCGGTGGGGTCCTCCATACAGTTAAGGCAACGAAGGAATGTGCTCTTACCTGAGCCTGAGGGGCCGATAACAACAACCTTTTCGCCTTTTTTGATTGTGGTGGTGATATCCTTGAGCACATGATTGTCACCGAA
>JAGBSR010000141.1 GCA_017631745.1 Clostridia bacterium
CAGAAAAAGCATATTTCCTCGGAAAACCCGTGATATCATCCATGGGCACTGGAAACAAGCTTGATCCTACTAAATTTGAAATTACAGACATTAATAAAACAAGCGTTTGTCCTCTTGCGAGAGTTATGCGATATGAACTGAAAAAAAGAGGGGTAAAAAAGCTCAAGGTCCTTTATTCAAAAGAAGAGCCCATAAAACCCACGGTGCAGGAAATAACGGAAAAAGGCAAGGCAGTTCCGGGCAGCATTTCATTTGTACCCTCAGCGGCAGGGCTGATAATCGCATCTCAGGTTATAAAAGATCTGATAAAGTAACAAAAACAGCAGGACATTGTAAATCCTGCTGTTATAATATTTTAAGGAGTGGAAAATATGGCATTTGAAAAAGTTGTTTTACCCGTTTACACAAAGACAGAAGAAATTCTTAATTCTGTTTCACACGGTATAGGTGTGCTTTTAGGAATTGTTTTTCTGATTCTCGGAATAATAAAAAGTACCGTCGGTAATAATCTTGCGGGAGCAATAGTTTTTGGTGTATCTTCAATCTTGCTTTATACATGCTCAATGCTTTATCATTCACTTAAAGCCGGCAATATAAAGAAAGCAATGAGACTGATAGATCACAGTGCTATCTTTGTTATGATTACCGGATCTGCTACGGCTATTAATCTTATTGCAGTCTATCCGTTTAATAGAATTTTTTCAGTTTCCGTGGCTGTTATGAGTATTGTTCTGAGTATTCTCGGTATTGCACTGACATTTATAGATCAGGAAAAATATATGAAAGTTCAAATGAGACTTTATATTGTGGTTGGTGTAGCATCCGGTGTTATGGCCTATCCTATATTCAAATATAACGAGTTCTCTTGGTTGTCGGTTTTTCTGGTAATCGGCGGGGGAATAGTATATTTGATTGGTATGGCAATTTATAAAATCGGTAAAAAGAAAAAGTATTATCACAGTGTGTTTCATCTTTTTGTGCTTGCCGGATCATGTATGCATTTTGCAGCCTTATATATTAATCTTACTTAATTTAAGACGGTCAGCGGCCGTCTTTTTTCTTTTTCTGTGGGGTGTAAAGCGAACGGTGGCTCCGCAAATCGCTAAGCGATTTTAGCGACGCAAGTCGCTGTGCCGAACTTTGTTCGGCGCGGAGCCACCTTCAACGTAACAAAAAAACAGCGATGCAGATTGACTGCACCGCCAAAAATTATTTTGTGCCGAAGATTCTGTCACCGGCATCACCGAGACCGGGTACGATATAACCTTTTTCGTTGAGCTTTTCATCAAGAGCTGCACAGTAAACGGGTACATCGGGATGTGCCTTTGTGAAAGCCTCAATACCCTCGGGAGCTGCAATGATGCACATAAATTTGATTGAACGGGGGTTACGAAGCTTAATCTGAGAAACGGCATCAATACCTGAGCCGCCTGTTGCAAGCATCGGGTCAACTACAAATACATCTCTTTCACCGATATCTTTAGGTAACTTGCAGTAATACTCAACGGGAGTGAGAGTCTCTTCGTCTCTGTAAAGACCGATGTGGCCGATACGCGCAGAGGGCACAAGAGCACTGACACCTTCAACCATACCGAGACCTGCTCTGAGAATGGGTACGATAGCAAGCTTTTTGCCTGCAAGGTGCTTAACGGTTGTTTTGCAGATGGGAGTTTCGATTTCAACCTCTTCAAGAGGAAGGTCTCTTGTTGCTTCATAGCACATAAGAGTTGCAATTTCTGAAACAAGAGCTCTGAAATCCTTTGAGGGAGTGTTTTTGTTTCTGAGAATTGAGAGCTTGTGGAGTATAAGAGGATGGTCAAATATTGTAACGTTTTCTTTCATATTAACAAATCCTTTCGTTTGTCTTACATAATTATTATACACCTTAAAAGGAATAAATCAAGTGATTTTTATTTTTATCACAAGGTTATTGATTATAATAAAGACCTATGCTAAAATATATAAAAATATTTGGAGTAGATATAATGAAAGAAGTTACTATATATACAGACGGTGCTTGCTCGGGGAATCCCGGTGCAGGTGGTTGGGGAACTATCCTCGATTATATGGGCAAGAGAAAAGAACTCAGCGGCGGTGAGGCGCAGACCACAAACAACCGTATGGAGCTTACAGCTGTTATTGAAGGCCTCAAGGCACTTAAGGAGCCTTGTCGTGTTACTGTTGTAACCGATTCACAGTATGTGGCAAACGGTATCAATCTTGGTTGGGCGAAAGGTTGGAAGGAAAACAATTGGCGTAAAAAAGACAAAAAGCCTGCTCTTAATCCTGAACTGTGGGATGCTCTTCTGAGTGAGATTGCAAAGCACGAGGTTACAATTGAATGGATAAAGGGCCACGCAGGCCACCCCGAAAATGAAAGATGCGATCAGCTTGCAGTGGCTGAGAGTCAGAAGTTTATTTAAAAGTCGGATGTATAGGGGAGGTGGGGCTCAGGGCTGCGGCTCAGCCGCAGCTGAGCGACTTCGTCGCTCAAAAAATCCCTACAGGATTTTCCTGAGCCCCCGAACTTTCCTCTTGACTTATTCCTATTTATATGATAAAATCTTAAAGATATTTTTAAACAGCTTTGACCAAGAGGAGTAATAAGACAAAGCTTTCAGAGAAAAGGCGGTTGGTGCAAGCCTTTAAGTGAAGTCTTATGAAGGTAGCTTGCGAGCTTCGGGAAGAAATCGAAAGAGAGTAGACCCCGACGGATAATCCCCGTTAAAGATTTTGAGTGCAGTGCCTCGGCACTGAATTCAGGTGGTACCGCGGAATTTTCTCCGTCCTGAGTATTCGGGACGGAGTTTTTATTTTTGTAATTTAATTTTATGGAGTGAATAAAATGGCAAAAGAACTTGCAAAGCAGTACGATCCGAAAAATGTTGAAGATCGTATCTACAAGACCTGGCTTGACGGAAAATATTTCCACGCTGAGGTTGATGAAAAAAAGAACCCCTATACTATCGTAATTCCACCTCCAAACATTACAGGTCAGCTTCATATGGGTCACGCCCTCGATAATACTCTTCAGGATATCCTTATCCGTTTCAGAAGAATGCAGGGCTTCGACACATTATGGCTTCCCGGCACAGACCACGCTTCGATTGCAACTGAAGCTAAGATTGTTGAAGCTATGAAGGCTGAAGGCATTTCAAAGGAAGATCTCGGCAGAGAAGGCTTCCTTGAAAGAGCTTGGGACTGGAAGGCACAGTACGGCGGCAGAATTATCGAACAGCTCAAGAAGATGGGCTCATCCTGCGACTGGGACAGAGAGAGATTTACTCTCGACGAGGGCTGCTCAAAGGCTGTTAAAGAAGTATTCGTTAATCTTTATGAAAAGGGCCTTATTTACCGCGGCGAAAGAATGATCAACTGGTGTACTCACTGTAAGACATCAATTTCAGATGCTGAGGTTGAGCACGAAGAAAAAGACGGTAACTTCTGGCATTTAAGATACCCCTTTGTTGACGGTACAGGCTACATCGAGGTTGCTACAACCCGTCCTGAAACTATCCCCGGTGATACGGGTGTTGCTGTACATCCCGACGACGAAAGATATAAGGACATTATCGGAAAGATGGTTGTTATCCCCGTTATCGGCAGAGAAATCCCCATCGTTGCAGACACATATGCTAAGATGGATAAGGGTACCGGTGCAGTTAAAATCACACCTGCACACGACCCCAATGACTTCGAGGTTGGTCTCAGATGCGATCTTCCTGTACTCAACGTTATGACCGATGACGGCTATATGAACGAAGCTGCAGGCAAATATGAGGGTATGAACCTTATGCAGTGCCGTAAGGCTATTGTTGCTGATATGGAAGAGGCAGGCGCTCTTGTTAAGATTGAGCCTACAAAGCACGAGGTTGGTACCTGCTACCGTTGCCATACTGCTGTTGAGCCCCGTGTATCAAAGCAGTGGTTCGTTAAGATGGAACCCCTTGCAAAGCCTGCTATTGAAGTTGTTCGTGAGGGCAAGGTTAAGTTTATTCCCGAGCGTTTCGATAAGATTTATTATAACTGGATGGAAAATATCCGTGACTGGTGTATCTCACGTCAGCTCTGGTGGGGTCACAGAATTCCTGCCTGGTACTGCGAGGAATGCGGTGAAATCACAGTTTCAAAAGAAGACGCAACAAAGTGCTGCAAGTGCGGTAGCGAGAAGATTACTCAGGATCCCGATACACTCGACACCTGGTTCTCATCAGCTCTCTGGCCTTTCTCAACTCTCGGTTGGCCTGAAAAGACTCCTGAGCTTATGCACTATTATCCCACTAGCACACTCGTAACAGGTTACGATATCATCTTCTTCTGGGTTGCAAGAATGATTTTCTCAGCTTGCGAACAGATGGGCGAGGTACCCTTTGATACAGTATTCATTCACGGTATCGTCCGTGACGAGCTTGGCAGAAAGATGTCAAAGTCACTGGGCAACGGCATTGATCCTCTTGTTGTTATTGATCAGTACGGCGCTGACGCGCTTCGTCTTACACTTGCAACAGGTAACAGCCCCGGTAACGATATGCGTTACAGTGAAAAGAAGGTTGAGGCTTCAAGAAACTTCTGCAACAAGATATGGAATGCTGCAAGATTTATCCTTATGAATCTTCCCGAAGATGAAGCTGCACCCCATATTCCCGCTGATCTCGCTCTTGAAGATAAGTGGATTCTTTCACAGTACAACAGACTCACCAAGGAAGTAACAGACAACCTTGATAAGTTTGAGCTTGGTGTTGCAGTACAGAAGCTCTATGACTTTATCTGGGATGTCTTCTGCGACTGGTATATTGAGCTTGCTAAGATCAGACTTCAGAAGGGCGGCGACGAAGCTGCAACCGCAAGAGCAGTTCTCGTTTATGTTATGAGCGAAACTCTCAAGCTTCTTCATCCCTTTATGCCTTTCATCACAGAAGAAATATGGCAGACACTTCCTCATGACGGTGAAACAATTATGAAGGCTCCCTGGCCTGTATTCAGCGATGAACTCGTATTCACCGAAGACGAAGAGCAGATGAATATCATTATGGATGCTATCCGTGCTATCCGTAACAGACGCGGTGAAATGAACGTGCCTCCCTCAAGAAAGGCTCATGTTTATATTGCAACGGAAAAGAAAGATATTTTCGCTCTTTCAGCTCTCTTTATGCAGAAGCTTGCATCCGCTTCAGAGGTAACAGTAGGCGACAGCTTCAATATTGAAGGCAGTGTAAGCATTGTAACAGCTGATGCAAAGATTTACATTCCTATGGGTGACCTTGTTGACTTTGAAGCTGAAAGAAAGAGACTTCTCAAGGAAAAAGAAACCGCAGAGAAGAAACTCGCTCAGATAAACGGCAAGCTTTCAAATCCCGGCTTCCTTGCAAAGGCTCCTGCTAATGTTATTGAAACACAGAAAGCTGATGCTGAAAAGCTCACAGAAAAAATTAAGATGATTGATGAAAGCCTTGCTGCTTTGCAGTAATGGTGAACGCGGGGGAGGGAGTGCTTTAGTGCACTTTCTCCCCGCGGCTGTTATATTGAGCTGTATGAAAGTTGGTTTAAGATATGACTAAGAAAATAGTATGCACAATTGTTGTAGCTTTGCTGATAATTGCAACTGTGAGTGGTATTCTGATATATGAAGACAAGAATATAGAAATCAATAAATATGATGTTACAAGCAATGCTTTGCCTACAGAATTTGATGGATACCGCATAGCTCACATATCAGACCTTCACAATGCAGTTTTCGGTAAAGATAATTCTGAGCTTATCGATATTCTGAAAATAGCTGAGCCTGATATTATAGCAATTACAGGTGACATCATCGACTCAAGACGTACTGATGTTGATATTTCCTTGGCTTTTGTCAAAGAAATAAAGAAAATTGCTCCTTGCTATTATGTTACCGGTAATCACGAAGCAAGAGTCGGTAACGAGTACGCTGTGCTTAAAGATGGGATGATACGGGAAGGTGTTGTGATACTTGAAAATGATGTACTGACTGTTGGATGTGAAAATGCATACATCGAAGTAATAGGACTTGAAGATCCTACTTTCAGTGTTAGCGGTTCTACAGAAACAGAGGCTGAAGTTGTTGCGGATAAACTCAGAAAGCTCACCGGCTCTGAGAAGGATTTTACACTGTTGCTTTCACACAAGCCTGAATTTTTTGATATTTATGTAGAAAATGGTATTGATCTTGTGTTATCCGGTCACACTCACGGCGGTCAGTTTATTATTCCTTTTATCGGTGGTCTTATCGCACCCGGACAGGGATTTTTCCCCGAGTTTGATTCAGGCTTTTTTGAGAAAGAAGGTACGAAAATGATTGTCAGCAGAGGATTGGGTAACAGTATTATACCTTTAAGAGTAAACAACAGACCTGAAGTAATATTAATCGAATTGCATTGCGGGTACTGAAGAGTATAGGGCAGTTCTTCTGAGCTGCCTTTTTCATTTGACAAATAACCTTTTTGACAGTATAATATTAACAATGAATTCAGGAGGAAACATTATGGATATTTTAGGTAAGATTTTTGCGATTATATCGTCAATCATTTTCACTTTCAGCGGTGTGGCGCCCATTATAGCCGAATACGACGCTGAAACCTCAACAAAGCTCACACAGACTCAGATGGTAACGGGCGAGCTTCCTGATGAGCGTCAGCTCAGAGATTTTAACGATAACTCTCAGGCTGCATTTATTATTCCCGGTCTCAAAGAAGGATTTATTCCTCAGGGTATATTTTATGAAGAGGAAAATGACATTTTCCTTATTTCCGGCTATTATAAAGATAAAACCCAGCCCTCAAGAATCATTCTTGTTGACGGTGACGGCAATTTCATAAAGTCGGTTGGCTGTCACGGAAAAAAGAACAAGGCAACAGGTCACTTCGGCGGTATTGCAGTGTTTGAAGACAATGTATATATTGCTACAACAAGTGTTACTCACGTGCTTTCTCTGAGCAAAATTCTTGCGGCTGATGACGATGCTTATGTACCCATTGAAGCTGAGCTTTATACTGATACAACCTGCTCATATGTAAATGTGTGTGACGGTATTCTCTATATCGGCGAATTTACAGACATAAATTTCACCGACATTAAAGAAGCTACTAATATTTATAAAGCTAAAAACGGAGAAATGTATTTTTCACGTGTCAATGCATTTATCCTGGATGAAAATGCTCCCTGGGGTATAAAAGAAGATAAAATCGACGAAGAGAATAATCTTATTCCTGATTTTGCTTTTACTTCACCCTTTAAGGTTCAGGGTATGTGTGTACTTGATGACGGTAAGATAGTTTACACTGCGTCATCAACTGCTGTCACCAACTCAAGAGTGTATCTCTATGAAGATGTAACAAAAGGCGAGCCCGATGAAATTATAAAAGTAGGCGGTCAGGATGTGCCTCTTTACTACTGTCAGAAAGCAGACAGAATTGCGCAGTACAGAGTGCCGACCTATCTTGAAGAAATTACTGTATATCCTGACGGTAGCGTCTATATTATTACTGAGTCAGCAGCTGCACCTTATGTTCAGCAAAGTAAAAATCCCATTGACTATGTAATCAAGTGGGATATTAACGGAATGGAATAATTATTATGAGTGTTACAAGATACAATAAGGTCTATAATCTCAGCCTTGCGATTATAGCTATCTATAATATTTTGTGTATTGCG
The DNA here is from genome assembly GCA_017631745.1 of Clostridia bacterium. Taxonomy (GTDB): domain Bacteria; phylum Bacillota; class Clostridia; order Oscillospirales; family Acutalibacteraceae; genus UBA6857. The sequence goes on from JAGBSR010000141.1 coordinate 7,672, forward strand.
GGTATGATTTTATCTATGCCTGTAATTGACAGCATCATAAGTAAATCGGCGCTGATTTATATTGCTTATGCAGTGGGTATGTTTGGTTATAAGATTTATCTTACCAAAGAATATTTCCTCGGAAGTTATGCCATATTCAATCTGATTGCTCACGGTGTACTTGCAGCAACCAGCATAATATTAATTATTATGTTTTAATGAAAGGTCAATAATATTATGAAAACTGAATCAGAAAACAGAAAGTCATCTGTTGCAAGCCTGTTTATTGTCGGTTTTTATTGCCTGATAAATACAGTCTTTATGTGTGAATATTTTGTTGCAAAAGGTACATTATCTGTTTTTGCCAATATAGTGTTTACTATTGATTTGTTTACATGGCACATTTATGGTCTGTTTGCAATAATCAGTTTTATTGTCAAGGTATTCAAGAAGAATCAATATAGCAAACTGAATATCTTTTTACATCTGATTTTTATGATGATAAGTTTATTTGAGATTTGCTACATGATACAAATAGCATTTTAAAGTTACACAAAAAGGACAGCTC
>JAGBSR010000015.1 GCA_017631745.1 Clostridia bacterium
AAAAAAAGGAGACTCACACCGAGTCTCCTTAATCTTTGTCTTGTGGCAGGGCTCCGCCCCGCACCCCGCAAGCTTTTGTAAAAGCTTGACCAAAACTTTCCTTATTTCTGCTTTGAATACTTTAATCTGTAAACAACATTCATAATCACGCTGTCAAGTGCGCCGATATTCTTTGAGCCACCGAATACTTCACCTGCAAGCATTGTCTTGCAGTTCTTTTCCATTACCATCTCAGTTGCCTGAGCCTCCTCTGTGTTAGGACCGCAGCAAACTGCACCGTTATCTCTGAGGAACATAGCATTTCTGAACTTGCCTGACATTTTCTTTGCAGCTTTCTTTGATGACTTCATTGTGTCGTTAGGATCAAAGTCTGCACACTTAACAGTAATACCAACAATCTGTGCAAAGTCATCAAGGAAGGGCTTAACTGTCTTGCCGATCTTTGATGTAGCCATTATTGCAGGTTCCTGTGAGTGAATGATAGCACCGATATCTTCACGTTTATTATAGATAGCCTTGTGAAGATCAGCCTCTGAGGGATACTTATCACCTGCGATAAGCTCGTCACAGCAGGGGCAAAGACCAACAGTAGCTACACTGTTACCCTCTTTATCTGAAAGAATAATAGCATCGTCGATACGAACGCTGTCATATGCTGTAAGCTTAGCAGCAGGCATCATATCTGCTCTCTTCTTAAGGTCAGCAACATAATTGAAAACATCGCTGAATGACTGAGCAACCTTGCCTGTTGTTTCGTTGTACTTATCGAAAACGTACTTAGCACAAACTGCTTCAACTTCGTTAGCTACTTTGAAAGCATCATCATAGTCAGTACCCATGCAAACTGCACCGTGTGACTTAAGGAAGATAGCCTTTGAGTCTGAACGCTCGAGTGTGTCGATAACGCCCTGACGAAGCTTACCTGTGCCGGGAAGACCGTATGCACTTACTGCGATGTGGTCGCCGATGATGTCCTTGCTGTAGCCTTCGATACCGTTGAGGTCACAGCCGAGAGTTGAAACAACACTTGCATTAGCCTGATGTGTGTGGATAACAAAACCGATTTCAGGTCTGTGAAGATAGCACTGTGCATGGATACCCTTTTCACTTGAGGGCTTGATGTCGCCTTCGTATGAAAGGTCGTCCATATTTACAAGCACGATATCGTCGGGAGTAAGACCTTCATATGCCTTACCGCTGGGAGTAATAACAAACTGCTTGTCGTCGATACGGCAGCTTACGTTACCCCATGTACGTGCAATAAGACCTGTTGAAACAAGCTGTTTACCTGCTTCTACAACTATTTTTTTAGCTTCTAAGATGTCCATTTATTACACCTCTTTTGATTATAGTATAAGGTAGGACAAGGCAGACAAACGAGTCTGCCTTGTAAATATGTATCAGTGATTATTCTACAACTGAGATGTTTGAGAATACCTTGTCGAAACGAGCAAGAGCGTCGTCGATCATAGCTTCATCATATGCTGCTGATGTGTAGAGACGTGAACCTGCAAGAGTTACAAGACCTTCAGCCATGTAAGCTGCACCCATATGAGTCATTTCAGCCTTACGCTTGCTTGTTTCCTTGATTACGCCGGGAATTGTCCAGGGTTTAGTCCAGTCAATTGAGAATGCAAGTGTAGCAACAGTTTCCATATGGCAAACTGAGCCCTGGTTGAATGCTACGAAGGGAAGGTTGTACTTATCGATGATCTTGTTGAGACCTGCTGTAAGTCTGTCACCCATAAGACCTGCCTTCTGGCAAGCGTTCTGCTTGTCGATTTCTTCAAGAGTATAGTAACCTGCTACGCATGAAAGAGGAGTAGCAGCCATTGTACCGCCGCAGAATGCCTTCTTGATCTTCATGCCGCTTGCATCAAGACCTGCACCCATATACTGCATATACTGCTTCTTACCGCCGATACCGCCTGCACCGGGATAACCGCCTGCGATAACCTTACCGAAGATTGTAAGGTCGGGCTCAACACCGAAGTAACCCTGAGCACCTGCCATACCCATACGGAAGCCTGTAACAACTTCGTCGAAGATGAAGAGTGCGCCATACTTACGGCAAAGTCTTTCAACGCCCTTGTTGAATTCGAAATCAAGAGGACGTGTACCGCTTTCGGGACCGATGGGCTCGATAAATACAGCAGCTGTACCGCCGTTGAGCTGATTTCTTCTGAGCTTTCTCTCAAGATCATCAAGATCGTTGGGATAGAATTCCTGTGTATCTCTCATAAGACGCATGGGAACACCGCTTGCCTGTGTGAACTTTGAGCCGGGAACACGGATACCGTAACCGAGCTGATCTGACCAACCGTGGTAAGCGCCGCCCATCTTGATGATGTGCTTTTTCTTTGTAGCAAGTCTTGCAACACGGCAAGCTACCATACAAGCCTCAGTACCTGAACCGAGCATACGGAACATATCTACTGTGGGAACTGAGTCTGCAATCTTCTTAGCGAGTTTATATTCAAACTCGTGGAAAAGACCTGTTGAAGGACCGCAGGTGTTAAGAAGATCGATAACCTGATCACGAACGATCTGGGGGTTTGAACCGAGAACTGTGGGACCGCCTGCCTGAAGGAAGTCATAGTATTCGTTACCGTCGATATCGTAGAGCTTTGCGCCCTCAGCCTTTGTGAAAACAAGGGGGAACGGATAGTTGAATGCAAGGTTGTGCTGTACACCGCCGGGGATGATCTGCTTAGCTTCAGCGATCATAGCCTTTGACTTCTGGCACTTTGCTTCAAAATATTCCTCTTCATACTTCTTGAGTACATCGGGATTAATTGAATGCATGGGAAGGGTAATCAGATGGTCAAGCTTTTCGTTAATAGCTTTGGCATCGGGGTAATTGGAAATAGCGAATCTTGTGTCCATGTTAACATCTCCTATTATGATTTTTAAGGTTGGTGAGTCACTACTCACCTATTCTCCCTAATTATACAATATTTATACTGCGCTGTCAATTGTAATATATATAGAAAAATGTAAAGAATTTTTGTGTAAATAAGCCTATGAAGTATAAAATGTCGTTTTAGACAAAAAGTATTACAAAATTGTAATAACTCGATTGATGTAATTAACATCAATTTAATAATTTGTCTTTACTTCGGTATTAAAGTAATGCTATAAATGTCTGGTATGCCCCACTAAAGGGTAAAATTATTATCAGGAGGATCATTCCAATGAAAAAAATTCTTGCAATCGTACTCGCACTCGTAGTAGTTGTTGCTGCTTTCGCAGCTTGCGGCGGTGAAAAAGCTCCCGAAGCAAACGAAGGCCCCGCATACGCAGATGCAGTAGAAGTACTCACAACAATCTTTGGCGCTTATGCTGAAGAAAACAAGTTCGCTATCGCAGGCGGCGACGAAGCTAACATGTCATTCGAAGGCCCCGCTAAGTATGACTACACTCTTGCAGAAGAGCTCAACGCTGTTGCTAAGCTCCCCGCTACTCAGGCTGCTAACATCGAAGATGCTGCTACAGCTATACACGCTATGAACGCTAACAGCTTCACAAGTGCTGCTTACAAGCTTGTTGACGGTGCAGACGCTGCTGCTTTCGCTGCTGAATTCAAGACAGAGCTTGACAATTCACGTTGGATGTGCGGCTTCCCCGAGAAGTTCGTAGTTATCAAGACAGGCAGCTACCTCGTAACAGCTTACGGCGTTGCTGACATTATGGACTACTACAAGACAACAGTTTCAGCTCTCGAAGGCGTTGAAGTTGTTCTTGAAGGTGACATCGTAGCATAAGATTATGGTTTTTTCATCAATTCCGTTTTTATATGTATTTTTGCCGTTGGTGTTGGCGCTGTACCTTGTTACACCGAGGAAGTTTAAAAATACAGTTTTATTGATTTTCTCTCTTGCCTTTTATTGGTGGGGCGAACCTAAATATACTGTATTGATGCTTGTTACCATCACCTTCTGTTACATTGCGGGATTGCTGACCGAAAAACTACGGGATACCCGATATGCAAAACCGCTGCTGTTTATTTCAGTAGCGGTTCCGCTTTTATTCCTGGGAATTTTCAAGTATGCAGATTTTCTTCTGGGTACTGTCGGCAGTCTTACAGGTGCAGAGATTCCTCTTCTCAAGCTCGCACTTCCCATCGGCATCAGCTTTTACACCTTCCAGGCACTGAGCTATGTTGTTGATGTTTACAGAGGTGATGCAAAAGCTCAGAAAAGTTGGATAAACCTTGCCACATATGTTGTGCTTTTCCCTCAGCTTATTGCAGGTCCTATCGTCAGATACACCACTGTAGAAGAAGACCTGAGTACCCGTAAGCACAGTATGGAAAACGTTGCCCTGGGCATAAGACGCTTTGTTATGGGTCTCGGCAAAAAGGTACTCATCGCAAACCTTTTGGGCTCACTCTGCACAGCTTACCGTGAAAGTGCAGACCCCTCGGTGCTTTTCAGCTGGATGTACGCTATATCATTCTCACTGCAGATTTATTTCGATTTCTCAGCTTACAGTGATATGGCTATCGGTATCGGTAAAATTTTAGGCTTCCGTTTCCTGGAAAACTTCAATTACCCCTATATTTCAAAGAGCATAACTGAATTCTGGAGAAGATGGCATATTTCTCTGGGCTCCTGGTTCAGAGACTATGTTTACATTCCTCTCGGCGGCAACAGAGTAAAGCCTCTTCGTCAGATTTTCAATATTATGGTTGTCTGGTGTCTCACAGGCTTCTGGCACGGTGCTGGCTGGACATTTATGAGTTGGGGTCTTTATTTCGGTATTCTTCTTATAATCGAAAAGCTCTTCCTGAAGAAATATCTTGAAAAGGCACCCTCATTCATTCAGCATTTCTATGTTGTGTTCCTTGTTATTATATCCTTTGTGCTCTTCAATGCAGACACCTTCACAATGGCATTCTCGGATCTGAAGATAATGTTCGGCGCAACAGAGCTCCCCTTGTACACTGCCGAAACCCTTTACCAGCTTCGTTCCTATGCCGTGCTTCTTGTCGTTGCCCTCATCGGTGCTACTCCCATAACAAGAAATCTCTGCAGAAAGCTTGAAAACACAAAGATTAGCACAATTATTGAGCCCGTTGTTATTGCCGTTATAATCATTGTTTCAACTGCATATCTCGTTGACGGCTCATTCAATCCGTTCCTTTACTTCAGATTCTAAGGAGGTGTCGTCAATGAAAAAAGCAAAATTTATATCAATTATTCTTGTGTTTTGTATTCTCATCGGCGGTGCTTCTCTGTGGCTTTTTGCAAAGCCTGACGGTGAAATCTCCGAATGGGAAAGAAGAAAGCTTCAGCAGTTTCCCGAGCTTTCATATCAGACTCTTATGGACGGCAAGTTTATGAAGGAGTTTGAAAGCTATGTAAACGATCAGTTCCCATTAAGAGATACCTTCAGAAGATTAAAGGCACGAGTGCTTTTTGATGTCTTCAACCAGAAAGACAACAACGGAATTTATGTTACCGAAGGCCACGCAAGTGAATACGACGGCAATGTAACCGATGAAAAGATTGCAGTGTTCAACGATAAGGTGAACTCACTTTATGAAACCTACATCAAGAATGCAAACTGCAATGTCTTTTATTCAATAGTACCCGATAAAAACTATTTCCTTGCAGAAAAGAACGGCTATCCTGCCTACGATTACGACTATATGTATTCACAGATCAGAGAGGGTCTTAACGACAGCATTAAAGAAATAGTAATAAGGGATAAGCTCACTGTTGATAAATACTACACCACAGATACTCACTGGAAACAGGAAAGCATTGTGGATATAGCAAACTACATCCGTCAGCAGATGGGTATGGAAGCAGTCAACGATTACACAGAAAAATCAGCAGGCGATTTTTACGGTGTTTATTACGGACAGTCAGCTCTCGACCTTGAGCCCGATGAAATCATTTATCTGGAAAACGAAGAGATTGTTTCATCAGAGGCTTACCTTTACGAAAACGACAAAACCGTACCCGTATATAATCTTGAAAAGCTCGAAGCAATAGACCACTATGATATTTTTCTTTCAGGTGCAGTTTCACTTATAAAGATTACTAACCCGATGGGTGACGAAAATAAAAAGCTTGTTGTTTTCCGCGACTCTTTCGGCAGCAGCCTTACTCCGCTTCTTATGAGCGGTTACGGCGAAATCACAGTTATTGATACAAGATATATCAACCCCGTGATGATGTCAAAATATATCGAGTTTACAAATCAGGATGTACTGTTTTTATACAGTGCGATTATGGTTAATTCAAGCCATCTGTTTAAATAATCATACAGCAAAAAAATTAAGGACACAGTTCGCCGAAGCGTTATCTGTGTCCTTTTTATTATGATAAATAGCTTTCAAAAACCGATGCATATTCTTCGGGGATAGTATAGCAATAAACAGTATCGTTATAGCCCTTGCTTGTTGTAAGATAAAGTTTTCCGTCTATCTCGCCCATATATCCGAGATAAACTGTCGGCACCGTGCACCCCTCAAAAGCTATATAGAGCTCTTTCATATTCTGTCTGTCAGTGTGTTCATAAATTCCTCTACCCTGAAGATCATATTCAAAGTCAGGTCTTACCTTGTTTATCATTTCTTCAAGAGCCTTTAAAAATTCTTCGTCTTCAATAAACTGATATGACCAATACGCCTTTGTGATTTTTCCTGACTTAGGAATTTCATAATCATCTCTGACAACCAACCACTGATCAAGAAAACTTCTCACAACAAGGAATGTATGGCTGTCATCACCCTCGACTTCATTTATATCGAGTCCGTCTTTTGTCTTTGCTACGGTCTTGCCCTCTTTATATTTACCCGATACGGCAACATACTCGTTCCCCTTCCATCTCAGGCCGTTTTCAAAAAGCCGTTCACCGCTTCTGTCTAAAACAATAACTCCGTTTAAAACCATAATAACAACAGCCGCAACCGCCACTGCAACAACACCAAGCAATATAATAACCTTTTTGTTTTTCATAATATCACTTCCTTTTTAACATCTTATCATTTTTCTGAGGAAAAATCAATCGGTCACAGAAATACCATATAGCTCCGTGTCATCTAAACCGGCACTGTGCATATCAATTGCCGTCACCGAGCTGTTATCATAGGTTGTGTAGTAATATATGCCCTTATCGGCATTACAGCAACTCGAATACCGCGTGTATTCATATTCTCCGCCTTTAGTCAGCACACAGCCCTTAGGCATTGCAACACCGCCAAGAATATGAAAGAAGTGGCTTACAGCTTCCCTCTCGCTTTCAAAGCAGGGGGATTTTTCTTTTATAAAGACCGCTCTGACAAATCGCGACGCCGAGGAATAATCACCTGGCAGACCGACAGCTCCCATACCGAGGCTGTAATTATCAAACAGCTTTTCTTCGGATATTCTGTTTTCGGCAAACCCTTCGTGAAGACCCATATAGTTGTTGATATTCATCAGATGATAGTCAAAGGTCGGGTTGTTGGTCAGTACGCCGTAGGGGTTGTCGTAAATTTTCAGACCGTCTTTGACGCTTTCAACGGTTATTGATTTTTCTTTGTCGCTTATTATCCAATGAAGAGGTGACAAGGGCAACTCCTTACTAAAACTGATATTTACAAGATTTATATCAGCAAGGCATTTTTCGGCTTCGTCAACATTTTCACATAGGCTGAGAATATAAGGAATAAACTCAAAAGGCGCCACGTTATCTTTGCCATCTTGATACTCCTTGTAGTGAGCATTACCGGGAAAGTTGAGCCCTGCCATACTAAGTCCCTTTTCGTTTGTTGCTTCATAATAAAGAGGATATCCTCCTGCAACCGTCGCCATACCTATCATAGCATAATGGCTGTCAATTGTCGGCAGAGTCCGCAAATGGAATTTATAGTTTCTCGGTGTTATAACCACACTTTCTCCGTAGCTTCTTTCAAGATCAAGATTTCTGCCGAAATAACGGCCAAGGCTTACTGCTGTGCACATGGTAATACTCCTTAAGATTTGATGATTATATTATGGTACCTCCACCTTAAAATAACACAAATTTTCCTCTTATAGTATTTTTTTTACCGCCGCGAATATACATATTATGGAAATAAACACGATTGGAGACATATATGGATAAAGAACTTGACGAGCTTATAAGCAAATATACCGACGACCTGATGAAGCTCAAAGAAAAATGGAATCAGTGGGGAATCGAGACAGAGAAACCTGCTCCACCCCCTGCTAATGAAACACCCGATAACACTCCTTCGACTGAAAGAAACGAGTCACCGACAGATAGCGAAATATCTTCAGAAGAAACTGTGGACGACACAGCCATCTCACCCGAAAAAGACAGCACAAACATATCCCCCACCGATGAAATACCCAAAAGCGACCCCGAAAACTTCGCAATGTTTACAGCGAGGATATTCACGGGCAATCAGGCTTATCCCATTGCAAACGCAAAGGTTTCTGTTTATCTTGACGGCAAGCTTCATCTGTTTCTCATTACAGACGAAAACGGAGAGACAGAAAAAGTTAAGCTTGAAGCCTTCCCCGGAATAAACTCCTTCATACCCGAGAGTACAAATCAGACTCTCAATTACTCTGCAGATATCTACGCCGACGGATTTACAGAAAGAAAAGGCTTGCTTGTCGGTGCAGTCGGCGGTTCAGATATTCTTCTGAATGTTCAGCTTACACCTCTTTCAGAAAGGATTGATTAAATGGCTGTAATTCCGCAGATACCAACAAACATAAGAGTCCATCTGGGCTCACCGGGGAGCAATGCCCCTACAGTTACAATTCCCTTTGCCGATTACATCAAAAATGTTGCCTCCTCCGAGATTTTTTCCACTTGGGACGAAGCAGCCCTCAGGGCAAATATTTTCGCTCAGGTGTCATTTGCCCTCAACCGCATATATACTGAATGGTACACGGCAAGAGGCTATGATTACGACATCACCAACGATACCTACTACGACCAGAAATTCATCAACGGCAGAAACATCTATGAAAACATCAGCCGTATTACCGACGAGCTTTTCAATGACTATCTGCGTCGTCAGGGTACCGTAAATCCGTTTTTCGCCCAATATTGCAACGGCACCACCGTTACCTGCGAGGGTCTTTCACAGTGGGGCTCACAAACTCTCGCCAATCAGGGCTACAGCGATGTTGATATTCTCGAATACTACTACGGCAACGACATTGAAATCGTTGTAAATGCTCCTATTTCCGACAATGTACCCTCCTACCCCGATACACCCTTAAAGCGCGGTGACCTCAACGAAAGCGTACGCCGTATGCAGATTTATCTCAGCCGTATCTCGGGCAACTATCCCGCCATTCCGAAAATTTCCGTAATAAACGGTGCCTTTGACGAAAACACCGAAAACGCCGTAAAAGCCTTTCAGCGGATTTTCTCACTTACCCCCGACGGCATTATCGGAAAAGCAACCTGGTATAAGATAGTCTACATTTTCGACTCTGTCACCCGTCTTGCAGAGCTCGACTCTGAGGGCATAGGATATGAAAATATTCCCAAGCAGTTCAGAGGTGCCCTTAAG
>JAGBSR010000142.1 GCA_017631745.1 Clostridia bacterium
TATACAATATTCAACTATGTCGGCTTCACACAGTCTGTTGCAGATAACATCAGTCCCAACCCGCAAGAAAGACTGAATGTACGTTCATTCCCCGTCAAAATCAGCCATTTTGTTCAGAATATCGTAAACGTTATTCTTCCGACTCTCGCAGGCGTAATGTTCATTGACGGCATCAAGGATATCGGAATGTTCAGATACCTTCTTCCTGTATTCTTTGTTGTTTCATCGGGAGTTATGTTCATAGGACTTCGCAACATCAAGGAAAGAATTCCGATGCCTCCCATCGAAAACAGGGAATATCTTTCATTCTGGCACTGCGTTTCGGGGATCTTTAAAAACAAATATCTCTGGATTGACCAGATTGCAACCTTGCTTGATTCGCTCGGCAACGGTATGCTCAATATGAAAACAATCCTTCTCATTTATACCTGGCGTGAAACAGGACTTATTTTCTCGCTTTGTGAAATACTTTTTAAAATTTCAGGCAATCCGGGAGAATTTCTTGCTCCGTGGATAAGAAAGAGATTCCAGTTCAAGCAGCTTATAATTTTTAAGTATGTTGTCTACGCAATCAGAAACGGCGTATATATTCTTGCCATTCTTTTCCTTGGAAACATGCATATTCTTTGCGGTGTTGCAATCTATCTTGCAATGTTCCTGGCTAATCTTCTTGAATCTGCAGTTGCTATTGCACAGAAGGATACAAAAATCAGAGTCACCGATTATCAGATGTATATTTCAGGCGACAGACTTGAAGAATACCAAAAAATCATCACCTGGTTTACAACTCCCATCACAACTCTCGTTTCTCTCATTATTCCTCTTATGTTCTACCGTGTAGGATTCACCTCTGACTGGGATGTGCTTTATATGAGCGATGTCAGAGTTCAGTGCATGCTTATCGGTATTGGTATGGACCTTGTCGGATATGTATTGATGACGCTCCCGTATCTGTTTATGTGGGATTTCACTGATGAAAAACACGCTCACGTTATGGAAGTTCTCAAACAAAGAGCAGAAGCAGGAAATGCTGCAGTGCAAGGCACTCCAAGTGAATTGAAAGATGTTTCAGACACTGCAGAGGTTGTTGTTTCAAAGAACGAATGACAATATGTTATGAGTTGATTATGTGAATTTTATAAATGTTTTGCCGAATAAGAGTGTATATGCAGACGGCATTCATGACAATACAAAAGCCTTGCAAGAGTGCATTGATAAACTAAAAGATGGAGTAACAGTTTATTTACCCACAATGAAGAGTTTAGACAAATAATACGTTGAAACATTACCTCTTTAAATCTCAGCAGGATTTAAAGAGGTAGTTTTTGTGTCTGAAAGTGACTGAGCTTGCCCCGTCGGGAGTACATAATATTATAAAATATAAAATTATTGTATAATTTCTCTAAATTGCTTGAAAATGTTCATCAAAAGTGTTAAAATTATACAAAATAGTATCTTGGAGATGATATGATGTCAAAGAAAAACGCAGCTTCAGCAACTGAAGCTCCTCTGGGCGCTCTTTCACACGGTGAGGGTAAGTATATCACTAAGTTTGAGTATTTCTGCGTATTACTCTCACGCGCAGGCGGTATGTTCGGCACTACTCTTACAGGTTCACTTGCTGCGGCATTCCTGCACGAGCTTTACTACGGCCCTGCCGGTGTAGATGCTGACGGTATTGCTGCTATTCTCGCAGTTCAGACAACCCTTACAACTATTTGCGGTATTTTGTTCGGTATTATCGGCGGATTTCTGGTGCAGAACTGGAAAACCCGTCTTGGCAGATATCGCCACTGGTACTTCATCTGCCTTATTCCCACGTTCCTGCTTACAGTTTTCTACTTCTATGTACCACAGGGCTGGACAATTCAGCAGATGAACATTCTTCGCTACGGTATAGCTTGTGCTCAGTCTGCTTTCAATGTCTTTAACACTCACAGCCAGAGCCTTGTTCAGGTTATTTCACCTAACCACAAGGAAAAGAAAACCGTTGCTACTATATGGCAGTTATCTTATTATATCGGTTACGGTGCTGCTTATCTCGGCACATTCGTTTATGGCCTTTTCAGCGACGACAAAAACAAGATGTATATGACTCTTGCAATCGTTGCTGCTGCTGTTACTGCCTTCGGTAACCTTATGTGCGGTATTTTCTGTAAGGAAAGAATTGAGCTTCCCAAGAAAAAGAAGGTCAAGGTTTCAAAGGCAATGTTCCTTCTCTTCAAATACAAAAACTACCGTGCATTCCACGCTATGCAGTGGGTTAATGCCTTTGCTATGCTCGGTAAGATGTCAACTTATCTTGCAGCTATTACAGTCGGCTCATCAAAGAACCTGCTTCTTACACTACCCACAGCTGTAGGTACAGTAGTAGGTAACCTTATCACAACCAAGCTTTCCAAGAAATATGAGCCCACAAAGCTCCTTAAGTTCTGCGGTATCTATTCACCCGTTGCTTCATTCATACTTTTCGGTATCTGTTTTGTAGAGGCGAAAATGGGCATCAGATTCTTTGAGGGCTGGAACAGTATATTCTTCTATGTATTCTATTTCATTTTCGGTATCGGTATCGGTATTCAGGAGCTTTCAAAATCACACTTCGATGTTGAGTTCTATGACTATCTTGAATGGGAAACCGGCGAAAGAATGGAAGCTATCCAGGGTGTTGTACCCGGTTGGGTCAACTCAGCTTGCGTTTACTTAAGAGATCTTGCCATTCCCTTTATGATTGCTTGGGCAGGTTATATGTCTTCAGTTGAAGGTGACCTTGTTATTACTATGCAGGCTCAGCCCAACTATCTTGATACCTGTCTTAAGATTCTCGGCTTCCTGCTCTTCGGTTATACTCTTGCAAATGTTCTTAAGGCAATCATCCTTAAGACATCATATGATATCGAAGGAGAAAAGAAAGAGCAGATGTACCGCGATCTTGAAACCATCAGAGCTGAAAGACATAAAGAAAACGAAGCTATTTCATAAATTACGGAGAAATAAAAATGAAAAACAAAAAGAAAATCCTCATTACGATTATATCGGTTATTCTTGTTCTTGCGCTTATCGGCGGGGGTACATATCTCTATGTGATGAGATATGCTTTCGATAAAAACGATACGGAAGAATTTTACAGACAGAATATAGCCGCAGTCGGATATGAAAATACAGTTGAAACTGCTTATCCTCAGACTGACCTTTATGATATCATCGATGAACACTTCCGTTCAGAGTTGCCTGAGGGCAAAACCGAAAAGAAAGCAATTATCATCGGTTACGACGGTTGCAGAGCAGATATCCTGGCAGTCAAGAGCGAAGACAACAGTGCTGTTTCAACATTGCTCAATGACGGCGCTTCAATCAATCTCGCATATTGCGGTGGTGTCAACTATCCTGAAATCAATACTCAGGATACCTCAACTGCTCCCGGTTGGTGCTCAATTCTCACCGGTCAGTGGGCAGATGTTCACGGCGTAACAGCTAACTACATTCCAAAATCAATGGATGCAAAAACTCTTATGACAACTCTCACTGAAGAAGGTATCATTGATAGTGCTGCATTTATAACAAAATGGGCAGGTCACTTCTCTAAAAAAGATGCAACATATCTTCCCGAGGTTGAATATTGCGGCGACCACGGTCTTCATGTCAGCTTCAATAAGTGTGATAACGATGAAGCATCACATAAGGCTGTGCTTGAAGAAATCGCTGATGAGGCTTGCTCAGATTTCATATTTGTAATTTATGAGCCCACCGATTCAGTGGGCCACGGTAAGGGCTTTACTTTCAATAATCCTGAGTATAAGGAAGCTTACCTGAGAGCTGATGCTTACGGCTATGAAGCAATCGAAGCTATTAAGGCGAGAGAAACATACGAAACTGAGGATTGGCTTATTATCATTACCTCCGACCACGGCGGAAAGGGTACAGGCCACGGAAAAGAAAGCATCCAGGAAAGAATGACATTTGTTGTAATGAACAAGGAATGGAACTGAAAATTTACCTCCTTGCGAAAGCAGGGAGGTTTTAATTTGTATGTATAATTTACAGGAGTGAAAGCTATGTCAAGAAAATATTCACACGTAATTGTTATCGGTGCAGATGGGGCGGGTGCTTGGTTTAAGGATGCTCATACTCCCGAGTTTGACCGTATATTTGAAAAGGGTGCAGTTACATACAGTGCACTGTCATCTAAGCCTACCATAAGTGCCGAATGCTGGGGCTCAATGCTTATAGGTGTAGGCCCTGAGGTGCATAAGCTGACAAACAAAAGGGTCTCAGTTTGGCCTTATCCTCTTTGGTCAAAGTACCCGACAGTATTTCGCCGTATAAGAAAGGCTTATCCCGGGGCAGAGCTTGGCTCTTACTGTGATTGGAATCCCATTACGAAGGGCATCGCAGAGAAGTTTACAGGCATTTCCCACGCTACGGCCAGAGATAAGCAGCTGACTCCGATTGTCTGTGATTATATCAGAAACAAGAAGCCCGATTTCCTCTTTATTCACTTTGACAGTACCGACGGCGCCGGTCATAAATACGGCTACGGTACTGAAAAGCATATAGAGGCAATATGCGAAATCGATAAGCTTATAGGTGATGTTTATTCTGCAATTGACGCTGCAGGTATTCTCGAAAGCACTCTATTTATGGTTATAGCCGACCACGGTGGTACCAATAACGAAAAGGGAGGCAGTCACGGCGGTTGGACAGATGAAGAAAAATATGTCACCTTTGCTGCGACAGGTAAAGGCGTAAGCAACGGTGGAATTGAAAAGATGAACATCCGAGACCTTGCTGCGATTATTCTTTATGCTATGGGTATAGCAGCCCCTGAGTTCAACGAAAAGGGCTGGACCTCACAGGTGCCTGAAGGACTTTTCTGTGATGCTGATTTGCCGGAATACAGAGATATTTCCCATCTTACGGGTGCCGCACCCAGAATTTCAAAGACACACCACACATCCGAAAGGCTGAAGGATTAATCGGGAGGATAATATGAACTTCATTAAAGTTACTGACAATAAAAATGTTTTTGCAGACGGCATTCACGACGACACAAAAGCATTGCAGGAATGCATAGACAAGGTGAAGGATGGGGGAGTAGTTTACTTTCCTGACGGAACATATCTTATTTCTGCGGCTCTGATTTTCTATTCAAATCAGGTTTTCAAGCTTTCAGACAAGGCCGTGATTTTAAGAAACAGCCGAAGTGTACCTGTAACAAGATATCTGCTTGCCTCTTATTCTGAGGCTGATTGGGGCGGATATGAGGGCACTCACGATGTGACAATTATGGGTGGTGTTTTTGATGGCGGTTCGGATACTACTGAAAAGTCCACACTCGTAAACACAGTACACTGCCGTAATATCCGCATAATCGGCTGTCGCTTTATTAACTGCTCTACCTGGCATATGATTGAGCTTAACTCAACTGAAAGTGCCGTAGTTGCCAACTGTATTTTTGAGGGAAATACATATACAAGCATTCCCGAAAATCTCCTTAACGAGCAGATTCAGCTTGACCTTGCGCGAGATGGCTCTTACGGTCCCGTTTATAACTGCGACGGTGAGCTTATAGATTTCTGCAAGGACGACACTGTGTGCCGTGATATTGTAATATCAAACAACATATTTAAGTGTGCGGGCTTTCCCGCAATCGGTCATCACGGCGACTGCGGACATCACAACATATTTATAGAGAATAATATCTTTGACGGTCCCTCGGGTCTTTATGGCATCAGCCGAGGATATATAATATTCAGACCTCAGGTTTGCGATGTTGAAATAAAGAACAACCTTTTCTTTTCTCCTGAGGACGATACTTCGCCCAATTACGGCGTAATATTTGAAAATCCCGATAACAGCAGACTTGTAACCGAGAATAACTCTTTTACAGGGGCAATTGATAAAGAACTTATAATGGGCATTGGTGAGTGAAATGGTAAAATCCTTAAGCAATAAAAAATCTGATTTTCTTATTTTTCTTTGTTGGGCGGCATATACCTTTGCTTATGTTGCAAGGCTCAACTATAATGCCTCTATGGTGGAAATTCTCTCTCAGCTCGGCACAACCAAAGAGGCGGCAGGCACCGTCAGCTCATATTTCTTTTTCGCTTACGGTGTAGGTCAGCTTGTAAACGGATTGCTTTCAAAAAAATACAATACAAGATATTCCGTTGCTCTGGCACTTTTTGCTTCCTGCATTATCAACTTTGCAATGACCTTCTGCCAAGGCATAGATGCAATGAAATATCTCTGGCTGTTAAATGGAGTTTTTCAGTCAATTCTCTGGTCTTCCCTTATAAAAACACTCTCAGACAATCTTGCTGACAGTAAGCTTTCAAAGGCGGTTATGGTTATGAGCACCACTGTTGCCTGCGGTACCTTTATGGCTTACGGCTTTGCGGCACTGTTTTCATATTTGCAGATGAAGTGGACAGCGATTTTTTATGTGGCAGCTTTGCTCGCTGGAGCGGTGGCGGTCTTATGGCTTGCGGGAATGAGTACACTGCAGAAAGCCGAAAAAGAAACAGCCAAGGCAGAAGCAAAAGAAAAAAGCAAGCTTTCACTTACGCCTGCTTTTGTTACGGGTGTTGCAGTTATACTCATCTGTGCGGTGAGCAACGGCTTTATAAAAGACGGCATCACAACCTGGGTACCGTCAATTCTGAAAGAGGAATTTGCTGTGCCGTCGTCGCTGTCGATTATCATAACATTATTGCTTCCGGTGCTGTCGATTTTCGGCACATCTATAGTGAATGCTTTGCATAAAAAGCAAAAGGATGAAAACGCCCTCAACGGTATTTTCTTTTTTGTCGCAGCGATACTTGCAGGGCTGATTATTCTCACTCTAAATTTAAAATCCGTACCCCTGACCCTTGCACTTTTCGGTGCGGTTGCCTGTCTGATGGCAGCGGTCAATAATGTTATCACAAGTATTGTTCCTCTTTATTCGAGAGATAAAATTGATTCAGGCTTGTCTGCAGGCTTTCTTAATACATTCTGTTATGTCGGCAGCACTTTATCGACATCTCTCCTGGGCAAGATAGCAGACACGAGAGGCTGGAATGATGTGCTCGTATGCATTTTGGTCTTTACGGCAGTTTCCTTTGTGATTTGCTTCGTTTCGGTGTTGCTGAAGAGAAAACGCCAATCGGCAGGATGCTTTTCGGAGGTATAAATGAAAAGGATAATAAGCTATTTTACCAAAGCTGAGCTTATACTGTGGACTTCTTCGGTGGTATTGATACTGACCTCATTTTTCATTTCTCAGGAAAGCGGTATTCTCGGTCTGGTTGCATCTCTGATAGGTGTTACCGCGCTTATTCTCTGTGCTAAAGGCAACCCCATAGGTCAGGTATTTATGATTGTTTTTTGCTGTATGTATACATACATTTCATATACCTTTTCCTATTACGGCGAAATGATAACTTATGCTTGCATGTCGCTTCCTATGGCTGTTGTAGCATTGGCATCATGGCTCAGGCATCCCTTTAAGGGTAACAAATCCGAAGTCAGTGTCAATCGTCTCCGGGGTAGGGAATATATTATTACTGCGGTACTCACCGTGGCTGTAACTATTGCATTTTATTTTATACTCAAAGCCTTTGATACGGCAAATCTTATTGTGAGCACCTTTTCGGTTACCACAAGCTTTTCGGCGGCCTATCTTATGTTCAGGCGAAGCCCGTACTATGCTCTTTTATATGCGGCAAATGATATAGTGCTGATTGTCTTGTGGACTCTTGCAGCGATGAAGGATATATCTTACGTATCAGTGATTATCTGCTTCGTGGCATTTCTTGCCAATGATATTTACGGATTTGTCAGTTGGAGCAAAATGGAAAAACGACAGAATATGTAAGGTTTACATTTAAAATCAGATATGGTATAATCCTAAAAGATGTGACAAATTTTATATGCGGATATGCTAGATGATAAAAGTAAAGAGATATTACTTGCTGAAAGGATAAAACTATGGTTAAACCGGAAATAGGTAAAAGAATATCTAAGATTGATACATATTTAAACTGTGCAGAAACCTTTGCTTACAGAAGTACCTGCCTTAAAAGGAAGTATGGAGCTGTAATCGTAAAAGACGATGCTGTTATTTCAACAGGTTACAACGGTTCACCGCGGGGTTTTGAAAATTGCTGCGATATAGGAAAGTGCCCGAGAATGGAACTTAATATGCACCAAGGTGAGGGCTACGGAATTTGCAGAGCTATACACGCTGAAGCTAATGCACTTCTCAACTGCTCAAGAGAGCAGACAATGGGTGCGGATTTATATCTTGTCGGCATCAATCCTCAGGATAA
>JAGBSR010000143.1 GCA_017631745.1 Clostridia bacterium
CCTTAAGTCTGAATTTGCAAAAGCTGAAAATCAAAGTGCAATTCTCAACTGGTTGCTCGATGGGTATAAGCAACTTCAAAAAGAAGGTCTTAGCTTACCCTCTTCGGTTGCTGCAGCTACTGCAGCCTATCAGCGTGACAGCGACAAAATTAAGCAGTTCGCAGAGGATAACCTTATTGCGGACCCTCGTTCCGAAGAAAGAACCTCTATGGTTTATGCCAGTTACAAGAGCTGGTGCTTTGATAATGGTCATCGTGCAGAAAGCATGAAAACCTTTAAGCAAGGCCTTATGACAATGGGAAGCGTAGTAAGACGCAGGCCTCGAAATGGTGGTAGCGAAACCACACTGCTTGAAGGGTACAGGCTTGTCAGTGATTTCCTTGCATAAGCATTGTCGCAGGTTGTCGCAAGTATTTCAGGTTATTTTTAAAACGATGTTCTTTATAGAGATAACCTATTTTTCCTGCGACAAGTTGCGACAGAACCTGAAAGGAGGTGAAACATATGGAAGAGAAAGAGCTTTCAAAATATCTGTGGAAAGGGTTAGATTATAGCCGATATTTTGTGGTTAAAATCATACCACAAGATGAGGATAACGCTGTGATAGTAATGTGCAGCAAAGATAAAGAGAACCACCATTGGTGTCTTGAGTATATGGGTGGCGGAAAATATTTCAACACCGTTATAGAGCTTATCGAATATTATAACAGCCGCTTCAAGGTTCCGTTCCATCAGTTTAACATCCCCCGAAACTAATACCTAGGGGGCGGTTAAATCTTTGCGACTTTTGAGTTGTGCAACGGGCGTGGGGTGTCACGCACAAAGTCGCATAATCAAAGGGGGTATTAACCCCAAAATAACAAAAAAATTATATAAAAGGAGGTAATTCTAAATGAATTCCACAAACAATTATAACGATTTAATGGCTCGTTTAAACGCAGCTATGGGTATGGATTCACCCGAGAAAAAAGAAACCGAAAGAGCATATCCTACATACAAAAACGCATTCTGGGATAATATGCGTACAGGCGTTCCGCAGAATGCACTTAAGGAAAGTGTGTCATCATCAGGCGGTTATCTTGTGCCTGACAGCTTTGAGGAAAGAATTATCACAAAACTTGAAGAGGATAATATCCTTCGCAAGGTAAGCCGAGTGATTAAAACAAACCGTGATTTGAAAATACCATTCACAATTAAAGGCGTCGGTGCTACCTGGGTTAAAGAAGGTGAGCTGTATTTTGAGGATGATGAAGAATTCGGCGAGTCTTTAATTTCAGCATACAAATTAGCGCAGCTTACACTCGTATCCGACGAGCTTCTTGAAGATAGTGCTTTTGACCTTGAACAGTTTATTATCGATTCAGCTGTAAGAAATATTTCATTAGCCGAGGAGGAAGCTTTCGTTAAGGGAGATGGTATCAAGAAACCCTTGGGCATCATACATCAGGCATCGGTTGGTGCAGTTACAGCTGATAGTAAAACTGTTGATGTGGACGATATGATAAATCTCAAGCATTCTTTAAAAGAACCCTATCGTCACAATGCTGTATGGCTTGTATCAAGTGATGTGTATCTTACACTTAGCAAGATTCGTCACTACAAAGGACATCGCTTTATGGATTTATCAGAAGACGGTGAGACAGAGATGCTCCTCGGACATCCTGTGTATGTATGCAAGAACCTGGATAACATCGCTCCCGGAAGTAAATCTGCTATCTTCGGTGACTTCAGCCACTTCTGGATCGGCGACAGAGGTAGCCGTAGTATCAAGCGTCTTTCAGAAAAGTATGCCGATTCAGGTCAGGTCGGTTTTATTGTAAGCGAGCGTGTTGATGCAGTGCTTGTAGAGCCTGAGGCTGTCAAGGTTCTGCAGACTAAGGCTGAATAACTATTGTTACAGCGGAAGGATGTTACCAAATGAGACCGTATGAAATAACTACACTTAACAACTTAAGATTAAAGGGGTACCAGCCTTCCGCTATTGCAGCGGTGCTTGGTGTCTCTCCGGGAACGGTGCGTTCATACATTCACCGTCATCCCGATATTCCCAACACTATCGACTGTAAGCACTGTGGTAAACCTGTACCGCAAAACAAGGGCCGTAAAGAGAAAAAGTTCTGTTCGGATGCCTGCCGCATGGCTTGGTGGAACAGTAATCAAGATAGTGTAAATCGCAAGGCATATTACAGTCTTACCTGTGAACACTGCGGAAAGGAGTTTGAGAGCTATGGTAACAAAAACAGAAAGTACTGCTGCCGTGCCTGTTACATTGCATCAAGGTGCAAAAAGTAAGCTGTCCGATGATAATCTCATGACCTATCGTATCTCTCTTGCTCTTATGAAAACACTTGCTGATGAGGGTGTTTTTACCGAAAGTGAGTACAGAAAAATATGCACAAAGCTTACCAAAAATCACAGTTTATCTTCGTCTAGTATATTCGCAGAAACAACTTGATATATCAGCCGGACAGAGGGAATATGTAATCACCTAATTGATACAAAGGAGGATGAAAATGCAGCGTATAGTGCAACAAGTAAAATTTCAAAAAGTACCCCTGCCGAGTGTGAAAAGAGTTGCAGCCTATGCAAGGGTTTCTACCGGTAAGGATGCAATGCTTCGTTCCTTGTCAGCTCAGGTGAGCTATTACAGTTCCCTCATACAAAGCCACAGCGGTTGGCAATATGCAGGTGTGTATTCCGATGAGGCTTTTACCGGTACCAAGTCAGACAGAAAAGGCTTTCAGAATCTGCTTGCCGATTGCAGAGCAGGTAAGATAGATATGGTCGTGACCAAGTCTGTTTCAAGGTTTGCCCGTAATACCGTGACTTTACTACAAACTGTGAGA
>JAGBSR010000016.1 GCA_017631745.1 Clostridia bacterium
ATCTGCAGTCATATATTCATAAGTATCAAGCACTACGCCTGTTTCCTTATCAAGAGGACGGAAGTGAGCTTCAATGACGCCGTCTTCGTTGATTCGTGCCAATGGAGCACGATATGAGATAAGACCGATGTTGGGACCTTCAGGAGTTTCGATGGGACACATTCTGCCGTAGTGTGAGTAGTGTACGTCTCGAACTTCGAAGCCTGCACGGACACGTGAAAGACCGCCGGGGCCGAGAGCTGAAAGTCTTCTCTTATGTGTAAGCTCTGCAAGGGGGTTGTTCTGATCCATGAACTGTGAAAGGGGTGATGAACCGAAGAACTCTCTTACAGCCGCAATAACGGGTCTTGTATTGATAAGAGCCTGAGGAGTAACCTTTGCACTCTCCTGGGTCTGGAGGGTCATTCTTTCCTTGATAACTCTTTCCATTCTTGAGAAGCCTACGCGGAACTGATTCTGAAGAAGCTCGCCTACGCTTCTGATACGGCGGTTGCCGAGGTGGTCGATATCGTCAGCTGTACCAACACCATTAGCAAGGCAGTTGAGGTAGTTGATTGAAGCAAGGATATCGTCTACTATAATAGTTTTGGGGATAAGCTCATCAGCCTTGCTTTCGATATATGCAAGACCTTCTTCTTTGCTCATTTCAGCAACTTCTGAAAGAAGCTCTGTAAGAACAGTATATCTTACGTGCTCGTTGATGCCGATTTCAAGAAGCTCCTGCTTGGTGTAGCCGAGCTCAGCGAAATAAGGCACTGAGTCAACCATCTGGTTTGAGATAACCTTAACGGGCTCTTCTCTGCCTTCAACGCTTACATAAGCAATCTTTGCACCTGCCTGCTCAATTTCAAAAGCTCTCTGCTTTGTAACGAGCTCGCCTTCTTCAGCGATAATTTCACCTGTGAGGTCGTTTACGATGGGTGCAGCAAGTCTGAAGCCACGGATTCTGTCAGAAATCGCAAGCTTCTTATTATATTTATAACGGCCTACTCTTGAAAGGTCGTATCTTCTCTCGTCAAAGAACATACCCTCGATGTGAGTCTGTGCACTTGAAAGTGTGGGAGGCTCACCGGGACGAAGCTTCTTATAGATTTCGATAAGTGCTTCTTCTGCATTCTTTGTGTTATCCTTTTCAAGTGTTGCTTCGATTCTTTCGTCAGCACCGAAGAATTCACGGATATCTGCATTTGTTGAGCAGCCGAGAATACGGATAAGAGTAGTGATGGGGATTTTTCTGTTTTTATCAATTCTTACATAGAAAAGATCGTTCTGATCTGTTTCATATTCAAGCCATGCACCACGGCCGGGGATAATTGTTGAAGTATAAAGCTTCTTACCGGTAACATTGTGAGTCATACCGAAGTATACACCGGGTGAACGAACGAGCTGTGATACGATAGCTCTTTCAGCACCGTTGATGATGAATGTACCGCTGTCTGTCATAAGGGGGAATTCACCCATATAAACTTCACTGTCTTTTACTTCGCCTGTTTCTTTATTGTAAAGTCGGGCAGTGAGTCTCATAGGAGCTGCATATGTTGCATCTCTCTCCTTACACTCCTTAACGCTGTACTTTGGCTTGTCGTCCATACGGTAGTCAACAAAAGTGAGAACTAAGTTGCCACTGTAGTCGGTAATTTCAGCCATGTCCTTAAGTGCTTCCTTAAGACCCTTTTCCAGGAACCACTTGTAAGAATCCTTTTGTACCTGAATGAGATTAGGCATCTGCATTACTTCTTGAATCTTGCCGTAGCTTTTTCTCGTTTTGGTACCAACCTTGACATCGGTCGTTTTAACCATTGGCTTATCACTCCATATCTTTTTTATTTGATAACTGCTGACACAGTTTTTTTTGAAAATGTATTGACATTTTTCCGATAAAGTGTTAATATGCTCTTAGTGAGAGGATGCCTCGGGCATAATACCACATTATAGGTTCTATCAGTTTATCACAGTAATCTCAAGTATGTCAAGAGGTTTTGTGATATTTTTTATTTTATTTGCCGTTTTTTTGATGAAAATACGGCTTTTTTTCATTTTTTGAGGCACTTTCTTTCTC
Organism: Clostridia bacterium; assembly: GCA_017631745.1. GTDB lineage: Bacteria > Bacillota > Clostridia > Oscillospirales > Acutalibacteraceae > UBA6857. The sequence continues at coordinate 2,060 of JAGBSR010000016.1, forward strand.
TATGCGAATAAACAGCAACAAAGAGGCAGGTTCCTACCCCGCCTCCATTTTTTTGGTGAACTATTTGATATATCGGTAGTTTTGCCTTAAAAGAGCAATTAAACACGAGGGTCAGTTGACAATTTGTGCATTTGCAGGAAGTTTGATGAAGAGGTGGGAGGCGGCTGACGTGAAATCGCATTTATGCGATTTCAGAGGATGCCCACAGGGCATCCTCGCGCCGAACTTCGTTCGGCGACGTCAGCCGCCGCCCTCCCCTACACCGCTAACTAAAAGGGCACCCACTCGGGTGCCCATAAATATTTAACTATCAGATTCCGTTTTCGTCGAAATCATAAACAGCCTGAAGTACAATATTAAGCACTTTGTCGATAACCTCGGGAATGAGAATATCAGCTGTATCAAGACGGGTGTGGTAATATCTTGCAGGCGCGGGATCCATCGCAACAAGAGACGCTGCCTTGATGCCTGCCTGAGATGCTGCTGCAGCATCAGTTGAACCAAGAGGAATTGCGCCAACCGGGATAACCTCACCCTGCTTGAGGCCTGCACTTTTAAGAAGCTCACAAACCTTCTTATCATTCTGCACTGTACCGGTCATATCCTTCTCGTAAATCATCATAAAGTCACCGTCACGGATATTGTCAAGACCGATGAATATTGTCTCTACTCCATCATTCTTAAGCTCGGGATGCGCCTCGAAATATGCCTTTGCACCGCGAAGACCACATTCTTCACCGCCTGTAAGAATAGCAACAACCTCTGTATTTTCAAAGCGAACATCATTGTCGCTGAGATACTTCATAACTGCTGATGATACATAACAACCGCTAAGGTCATCGTTTGCACCGTCGACATAGTTGTTGTGGTCAACAAACTTGAAAAGGCCGGCATATGCGGGAAGGAATGCAAGCTGACCGAGAGCCATCTTCTTCACCTTTTTACCTGCAAGCAGAGCTGCTGTTGTTGCAGCAGTGTAACCGAGACCTGCCACTGCATAGCCTGCTACTGCAAGCACACCGTGCGAGCCGAATTTGTATGTATATGTCCACTCAGGAGCTGAGTCGCTGTGACCTGAGATAATTATTCTGCGCTTAGTTTCACCTTTAGCTTTTCTGACAGCAATAACATTACCTGATGTCTCCTCCTTAAACAGAGGGTCGTACATCTTCTTGTAAAGGAGAAATTCGCCTACAATACCCGAAAGTGCACCGCCCATAAGAGCTGCAGAGCCGAGGGCCTTAAGCTTACTACCCTTACCGAAGGCTGTTGCGAGATTGATTGCAGTTGCACCCATAAGACAAGCACCTGCATGAGGTACAAAAGACATAAATGCCTTGGGATTAACCTTGAAGGTTTCGCGTGTTACGCTGTCGCAGAAAGCTTCAAGCTCTTTTGCCATCTGCTCCTGAGCGTACTTTTCGCTGTCGCTTCCGCAAGGACGAGGTCCGAATGAGTTACAGATATTTGTTATGCCTTTCACGGCAAATTCAGTACATTCAGCTGTGGATTTTCTGGTTTCTAAGAAATTCATAATAATTCTCCTTTCGGTTTATACCTTCTAATTATAACCAAAGAATTCCTAATAATCAAGTGATTTTTTCTGTTTAATATATGTGTGATAAAAAAACAGCCGCGATGGGGCTCCGTAACATC